>JAEOUK010000313.1 GCA_016839385.1 Promethearchaeota archaeon | reverse complement strand
TTGGATACATTTGGAGGAATGGATAAAGTCGTTATTAAAGATGATGGCACCCCTCACGAATGGTATCTTGGACCATTTCTCACTTCGAAAGAGAAGATTATCCAATGGTGGAACCTGGGGCGTCCAAAACATTACACAGATGCAATGATAAGACCTAAAGTGAAAACTACACAAACTCTTATAGAAAAATACGAAATACTGAGCATGATTGGACTTCCCGGTCCCTATGAAAACCTTCACAGGAGTATTGGGATGGCCCAGGTGGCAAAGTATTGTAGAAAGGACCAGAAGTTTCTGGAGGACATTCTAGAAAAGAATTTTGAAGTGCAAGGTCATGGATTGGAACGTATAATTAAATTAGGAAAACCCCCCGTAGTGATGTGTGGAGATGATTGGGGTTTTAATCATGGACTACAAATGCCTGTAAAATACTGGAGACAATTCATAAAACCTATTTTGAAAAGATATGTAGAAATCGTCCATAGTTATGGATCTAAGTTCATTATCCATTCATGCGGAAATATTGGTGCAATTTTCTCTGATCTTGTTGAATTAGGAATAGAGGGGGTGGAAAGTCTTCAACCGACAATTAATGACTTGCCAACATTAAAGCAAAAGTATGGCGATAAAATTGCTTTATTAGGAACAATTGATGACACAAATTTACTTGTAAATGGAACTAAGGAACATGTATGGAGCGAAGTGACAAATTCAGTTAAAGTTCTCGGGAAAGGCAGTGGATATATTCCAGGGGCTACAAATACATTATTAAATGCAAAAGTGAGTAATGTAAAAACAATGTTGGAGGCTATTCGAAGTATAAATCCCGAACTTGTTATCTAATTTTCAATTTTTTGGTTTTTCTGATTTTTGTGATCTTAAACCTTTTATTTCTATATAGCGAGTAGGTAGTCATGTACGATTTCATGTTAGATGATGAATCCATTAAATGGAAAGAAAAAGCTAAAGAATTTGTCAAAAAAGAGGTTCCCCGTGAATTACTTATTCAAATGGACGATGATGAAATTCAATATCCCACGGAGTATGTTAAAAAACTTGCAGAGTGGAATCTATTGGGATTAAGATTTCCAAAAAAGTGGGGGGGTCAAGGTCTGGGTTGGGTGACCGAAACAGCAGTTTTGGAGGAAATTGGTTTACTACCTATGGCATTGGGATGTTTATACTCTCTTCCTAGTATATGTGGTGAAGCTTTGGACAAGTTTGGAAGCGAAAAACAGAAGGAGAATTACCTAAAACCTATGTTAGAAGGAAAGAAATTTACAGCTGAAGCTCTAACTGAACCAAGAGGAGGAAGTGATTTCTTTGGTGCAACGACAACTGCAATCAAAGAGGGAGACCATTATATCCTTAATGGACAAAAAAGATTTGTTGTGGGTGCAGAAGGAGCAGATTTCTTTTTAGTTTATGCAAAAACAGATATGGAAGGGAAAAATCCCCGGGATTCGATTTCATTGTTCATTGTCGACAAGGATATGGGAGTTGAAACTCGATATATCTATGGATTATTGGGTACACGAGGTGGAGGTGCTGGAAGGTTAATTATGAAGGATGTCCAAGTTCCCGCTGATAATTTAGTTCTTGGAGAAGGTAAAGGAGGGTTAATTTTTTACCAGATGATGATTCCTGAACGAATGACTTCTGCTGCCGGACCATTAGGAATGAGTCGATCTGCACTTGAAATTGCCACTAAGTATGCACACAAACGGAAAGCTTTTGGTCAAACCATTAAATCATTTCAAGGAGTGAGTTTTAAACTTGCTGACTCGATAATGATGTTAGATGCTGCAAGAGCTCTTGTTTATCAGACAGCTAAAGCAATAGATTCTGGGCAATCCGGTTCTATTTGCAGAAGAATGGTTTCAGAGGCAAAACGTTTTTCAACTGAATCCGCTACTACAATTATCTCAAATGCGATGCAAGTATTAGGGGGAATTGGTTATACAAATGTATTCCCTGTTGAAAGAATTTTTCGAGATATTCGACTTTCGACAATTTGGACAGGAACTAGTGAGGTTATGAATCTTATAATTCAACATGAATATTTCAATGAATTACTTAAAGCTGAGAAACTCTCTCGAGATGTGGAAATGGATGCTAAGGAAAGTGAAGCACCAGACGTAAAAATCTATGAGTAATAATTCCATTTTCATTTCGAGATAATGTGATCTTTATGCAAAATAGATGTAATTATTCTCACTATAAAATAAAACGCTCTTTGAACACAGAAAAACTGCCTATCCCAATATTTGAGGAAATACCAGAATATGTGGATCTATATTGGAAAACGTGGAAAATTGCGTGGGATCATGTATTATATCGTGAGAATTCACCCCAGAAATTGTATATAGATGAAGCAATGACCCCAGACACAATCTGGATTTGGGATACCTTATTTATAGCGTTATTTTGCAAATACGGGTTCAAAGAATTTCCAGGGATTGAGAGTTTAAACAATTTTTATTTTATTATCCATGATAAAAGAAATCATCCCGCTCGCGTACAACATCCAGATAATCCTCCATTTTTTGCATGGGTTGAATATGAATATGCAAAAATAACAGGAGACTTAAATCGATTGAAATGGGTGCTTCAAGAAAAAAAATATCTGCAGAAACATTTTGATTTTATTGAAAATTCACGGAGATTTAGAGGGATACCAGGATGTAATGTTCCAGTTATGGTAAGGAAAACAAAATATGGATATATATGGTCCGGAACACCGAGCGGCATGGATAATACTCCTCGTGCACGAGGCAAATATTGGAAAATTCTGTGGATCGATTTAATATCCCAGCAAGCGCTTTCAGCATATTACATATCTTTAATTGCTGAAATCCTTGAAGAAGCACAAATTGAACGGGAATATTACCAAAAATATCTCTCAATAAAGGATATAATAAATGCGTATTATTGGGACAACCAAGATAATTTTTATTTTGATATTAATCTATTCAATCCACATAAATTGGTTAAAGTAATTACACCCACTTCCTTTTGGGCAATGTTAGCAGAAATCCCAGGTGATGAACAAGCTGAAAAGATGATTAAACATATAAATGATCCCTTTTCGCTAGGAGGACAACTATATTTCCCATCAGTAGCCAGAAATGATAAAGATTTTGATCCCAAAGGACAATACTGGCGAGGGGGTGTGTGGGCACCGATGGTCTATTTGGGAGCAAAAGCGTTAGAAAAATATAATGAATTTGAGTTAGCACGGGATGTATCGGAGAATTTTGTGGGAGCAATATATCAAACTTACAAAGATTACACACCTCATACAATATGGGAGGCGTATTCTCCTGAGGAATCAAAGCCAGCTACATATAAAAAGAATTCTAGGTTTGTCCGACCCAATTTTTGTGGTTGGTCCGCATTAGGTCCAATTTCATTACTGATAGAGAATATCATTGGGATCCATACGATTGATGCTTTTAAAAAATCCATACATTGGGATATCCACACTGCATATTCTGGAAAACAAGGAATTGAAAACTTGTCATTCGGAAATACTATTACTAATATTATATATCAAGAAGGTCAGATTTTAGTTGATTCAAATCAACCATATTCTTTAATCATAGATAACACCTTCATCTTCGATGTAGAGGAAGGAAAAAATGTGTTTGAAATCGATCTGGTGTGATCAATTAAAGAAGGGAAAAATTTCTAATTGAATATTTAATTGCAGAGTTCAAGCGAGTTAATTTAATTCCTAATTCCTTTATCAATTGACTGTTATCCCCAAGTAAATTGCATTGTGAAATTGCAATCTTCTCTTTGGATATATTTAGGAGTTCATGTGCATCTGAATATGGAATGTGAGTAATTTCAACTGGTTTTTTCCATTTGTGAAGTTTAATATAAAATCGAATTACCCTATCTACCATATCTTTCATATTTGTTATTTCTGGTCCCACCATGTCATAAGTAACGTTTTCTTCACCTAATCCTTCTGCAGCTGCTAAAAAAAAGTTTACTACGTCCTTTACATAAATAGGTTGCATGGGAACTAATCCATCTCCTATTATATTGATTTTTCCTTTCTGTATCCCACGAAATAGAGATGCAAACCAATAACTTTCGGGTCCGAATATATAGGAAGGTCTGAAGTTTACAAAGGGAATAGATGAATGGAGGAGGAGATTTTCAGCATTCCACTTTGATTTAAAATAGGGATTGTTAGCCCATTCTACCTTACCAACTTGATCTACTCCCAGTCCTGAAATGTTGATCAACCGTTTTAATCCTTGAGTTTCTGCGCTTTCAATTACAATTCGTGTAGATTCCACATGAGCTTTTTGAAAAGAAGTATGTTTCTCGTCGATTACCCCAATTAGATGTACTACTGCCGTACAATCTTCAAATGCTTTGGTGTAGGCGTCTATATCCAATTCTTTGATAACTATAGGTAGTGCTCCTAATTCTTTAACATACTTAGCAGATTCCTCTCGTCTAACAATTCCTTTAATATTCCAATTATTTTTTCTTGCTTCAACGATCAAATTTGCTCCAATAAACCCATTTGCTCCTGTAATGACTAGTGTATCCTTTGACATGAAATTCTCCTCTATGTATAATTAAATGTTATCTCTTGTCCTACATGTGCAAATTCTGGCAATAATTGCCAAATTCTCACATAATCCGTCTCATATGTCGCCGGCCAAATGGTAGTTTCATCAGGATCAACTTCCCAGCCACCTATTGCTAAATTAATTAATATATACTGAGGACCAAGTTGCGCAATAGCTTCGTCTTTATTGAAATATTTCCCCATCTGTTTACGATCAAAATACCAACTCAGATGATCAGGAGTCCATTCTAATCCATACCGATGAAATCCGTCCGAAAGATCAGTCATAGTATTTTCATAAGTTCCAAAGGAATGTAAATCTTGCCAATCCTCCCCCCAGTGATAGGCCCCAGTGATTCGGGATTCGTGGGAGCTGAGAAATTCGTGAATATCAATTTCTGGAGGCCAAACACCATTCCCAGGTAAAGTCCAAAAAGCTGGCCAAAAACCTGTGGATTTCGGCATTTTCATGCGAGCTTCAATGTACCCATATTTAAATTGCATTTTTCCCCAGGAAGTGATAGCACCCGTTGTAAAATTGTATTCCAACCACTGATTGTAGGCATAAACTGCAGTTGGTGCATCAGGATGAGTCTCATTCTCAGCACGAAGAATAAGAAGTCCA
>JAEOUK010000058.1 GCA_016839385.1 Promethearchaeota archaeon | reverse complement strand
TGATTCTTTCTGAATTTTAATTAGATTTTGTTTAAGCAAGGATTGTAAAGCGGGGTAAATATGTCCGAACTTTAGTTCAGACCAGAATAAATTAATGGAGGTTTGTGCAAATTGACGAATTTCATAACCGTTTTTTGGTCCATCTCTTAGTATACCTAATATTATCATATTTGTTCTGTTGATTTTCATATCTACTCTAACTGTTCAATTGTTTCGATCAATAAAACTTTTATATATAATAATTATATATAATATTTGAATATTATGCAAACATTAGTTACCTATTTCACTCGATCCGGCAATACGGAAAAAGTGGCAAAGGCAATTTTTGAGGAATTAGATGAACCAAAATTTCTTGAGAAAATCAATAAAAAACTGAAGCTTGCTGATTATGACTTAATTTTTTTAGGATTTCCGATAGAAAATTACTGGTGTCCAAAGGATATTCATGATTTTCTCAGATATAATACAGAAAACGCGAAAATTGCCTTTTTTATAACTCATGGGGTTCCCGAGAATAATGAATTACTTCCTAAATGGATTGATAGAACCAAACAACTTCTACCATCTTCAGCAGAAATTATTGCCCACTTTACCTGTCAATCTGAGGTTGCACAATTTGTCGTAGATGCTTTACGAAAAACAGGGAAGTCAATGCAAATGGAATGGGCTGAACACTGCAAATATCTAATTGGGCTACCAGATGAATCTAAATTAGAAAAAGCTAGGAGATTTGCTCGAAAAATACAAGCACAATTCACTTAAGATATATTTACTAATAAATTTCTCTCATCGAAATAGATATTATTTAGATGAATGAAAGACAATACATGGAATTTAATCTAGTGTTGTCTATTATTGGAGTTTTTTGGGCAATATTTCGAATCTGGTTGCCATATTATAAGGTGAAAGATGAATTGGAATTTCGACAAATGTATATTAGTCGATTTACAAATCTTTTTGCTGCATGCGCGCTAATTGCTGGGGGGGAAGCTGCATTTTTAAATTGTATACTATTCGCTAGTTTCCCAGCAATAGCCATTTTATCCCTTATCTATGATATTCCTTTTTACACAAAGTTTTCTAAACGAACCTATTGGAAGAAAAATAAATATTGGGTATTAATTGAACGAATTACACTTCATCCTCCAGTATTAGCGGTGCAAATTTGGATGATGATAAAAGGTATACCATTTTTTATTTATCCAGGAGACTATTTCTCATTCATTATATCCACGCTCTTAATGATTTTAACAACAATTTTGTTTGATCCCCGAATCACTCAGAAATATCATTGGCCACGAGGCAGAGATCTTATTCTGGTCATTATTGGATCGTGCATTTTCATTAGTGTATACATTTTCTGGCCAATTTAAAAAAAAATTAAAATTCGGTTGGAACGTCTATTTCAAGGTCAGAAATCGGATAACTACTACATGGATGGAAAAATCCGAACTTCTTATCTGCCAGTCTTCTTCCATCAGATTCCGGGCTGACAAAAATATCTCCTGAAATTAGACGTGAACGGCACCAACCGCATTCACCTGAACGACACCGACTTGGAGGTCCTAATTTAGCACGTTCTAATGCAATTAAGACTGTTTCAGTCGCTTTCGCAGGAACTTCTATATATTTATTTCCCATTTTGACTTTCACAATAAATGATTTTTCTGCTAATTCAGCAGGAAATCCTTCATATTCTACTATGTTTTTTATCTCACCAAAGGCTTCTCTACGAATTCTTTTTCTTGGTAGATTTAGTGGAGCTATCTCTTTCTTTAAGAAATGATAAAATATCTGTGGACCACAAACAAATAGAGACGATTCATTTATATCTGCGTAGGTTTGGATTATTCCTTTTGTTATAAAACCTTGTAAACATCCTTCAACTTTAATTTCATCTTCACAAGATAACACATTTACTACTTTCAATTTTTCTGGATGGCTTCCAGCAAGATTTACGAGTTCATCATAAAAAATAATGTCTTCTTGATCACTACTTCCATAAAATATTGTTAGAGATGCGTTCATTTTTCCCGCAGCAATTTCACGAGCCATAGAACGGAATGGGGTAATTCCAGAACCACCTGCAAGACCGATTATGGATTTTTTATCTCGAATGGGATCATAATAAAAGAAACCTTGTGGGTCTGAAGCTTTTATTTTGGTTCCTACTTTCCAATTTTCCCAAGCATATTCGCTCAAGAATCCACCCTCAGCTTTCTTGAGAGTTATTTCGTAATAACCATCAAGTGCTTCATAAGGAGCAGATGAAATTGAATAAGGACGAGTTATTTTGTACCCATTTACATTAATTTTTAAACTAAGATATTGTCCAGCTCGAAAATAAGCTACATGACGCGTATCGGAGTCTAAATCTGGCACTAATCTGAATGTTTTTGTGCTCTTTGTTTCATCTATTATTTCACTAATCATCAAGTGCTGTATATCTGGATGAAGTTTAAAAGCCAACTCATTGACTGCGTCTTTTGTAATACGATCACTGGGAGCTTTCTGGATTCTCTCAATACGTTCAGGTATAATTTTGGTGAATTTCAATAAATCCTTGACATTACCTTTGACTTTAATTCTCATTCTCTTCGAACCTCTCCAATTTCTTCGTTTTCAATTAACTTACTAAGTGTTATCAATGCAGCAATCCTTCCAGAAGCCAACGAAGAACTATAGCCATGACCTTGCATTGAAAATCCTCCACAGAACTCAAGTCCGTCGATATATTTTTCATGATTCATGGAAGATAATCGGGCTACTACAGAGTCCCATACATCATTTTCGTAACCATATATAACTCCATTTACTACTTTTGTGTAATGTGCGAATGTTACGGGAGAGGCTACTTCAATTTCCTCGATCGCATTACGGATTTTGGTTCCTGTCGCTTTCTCAAAATCGTCGATTAATCGGTTAGCAAAAGTACTCTTTAAATGAAAATATTCTTCCTCTTTGACACTTTCCCATATTTCGGGACGAAATAGGGTTGTTAAGAATAAAATAGAAGTTCCTGGAGGAGAACAGTCAGGTATTGCCTTGTTTAGACATACCGTTGCTTGAGCGGGATAACTATCTTCCAAAGGCTTTTTTCCTTCATTGTAGAGTAATTCTGTGTTACCCTTATTATATATAAAATAACTATAATCCGTTATGCCTAATTCTTCTGCAGTTTTATCTAATCCCAAATATACTACCATTAATGTCACTCCAAGAGTTCGAGCATTTACAGATTTATAGGCAATTTCTGGTACTTCTTTTTGTGGATAAATCAGTTTATTGTAAACCGTATTCGGAGATATATTGGCAATTAAATTATTAGTAAAAATTGTCTCTCCTTTAGACGTTTCTATTCCTGTTATTTTTCCATTTTTAACAAGAATTTTTTCAATGCGTGTGTTATATTCCACATCTCCGCCGAATTCTCTAATTTTTTTATCTATTGCAGTTGTAAATCCATGAGATCGGAATTTTGGTATCCAACCTCCTCCTCTTATATATGTACGTAACATTGCTGCAAAAATAGTGAATGATAAACGA
The DNA here is from genome assembly GCA_016839385.1 of Promethearchaeota archaeon. The sequence goes on along the minus strand of JAEOUK010000058.1, from coordinate 401 downwards.
TTAGTGGGCACACCTAAATAGCACCAATAAGCTGTCAAAATTTATTGCGCTCTCTTTGGCATTTTTAATGCATCTAGTACCTCATCGACGGTGTAACCGCCTGATTTTAGAAAATTTGCATGATTTCTTATCATCGCTTTTTTATCGACTTTCCCTTGACTTTTACCCACAAATTCTATTGCCTTATTAATTTCATCAACCAATTCCCAGAATTCTTCTAGAGAATTTCTTGATCCTGGAACATACTCCACAATTGTATCTGTAAATTCCTTAATACCAAATGGAACTGTTATATCAATCTTTTCTTCGGGAATAATCAACCGATAAGCTTCTGGCACTCTTACAAACGATTCTTCTATCCCTAGTTGCTCTTCGAAAATTCTTCGTACCCCTTCTGGATT
>JAEOUK010000312.1 GCA_016839385.1 Promethearchaeota archaeon | reverse complement strand
GGGAGGGTATATGGAATTCGGCGAAAATATCAGTCCAATGAACCAGCTGAAAATACACGTTTCATGAATCAAGAAATTAAAATCGAATATAGCTCAGTTCTCTCGTTCTATAAACACATTCACAAAAAGAAACAATTGGGTTCTTTGAGTATAGCTGAAGACTATGGAGAAAAACAAGAGAATTTTTTTTTGTTTGGAATAGACTGCCTTGGAAATGATAATGGGCATTTTTATTTGGATTTACGAACTCCGGATTTACCAGTGGTGGAAATTTCCGGAACAGTAGAGTTTAGACAACACTGTTCATCGTTTCGAGCGTTCTTATTTGAAATTCCATTCCGAAGGACACTATCCGCATATAATCATTCAAAGATATGGATGTAAAATAATTTTATTCTCATTCTAAGAATCTTTTGTCAGAAATTTGATTACTTGCGTCGTCTACATGATCTTTCAACCAACCTATTCTGATTTCCCCTGTAGACAATTTTGGTACATCGAATCCTCCTACATAAGGCTTTATATCTAATAATGGTGTTCCATTTACCATATCTACTCCTTGGACATATAATATATTTTCCTCTCTATGTAGTAATTCAAGGATGCTCAAACCGATTCGATTCGGTCTAACAGGAGCACGGGTAGCATAAACTCCTCGAACAACCGTATCTAAATATGGAATCACCTCAAGTTTTGTTTTTTTTGATAAATGAAAATAAAACAGTACAATGATGTGGGAAAAACCCTCAATGTCTCGTAATCCCTTTGCAAATTCTGGATACACTTCAATACGACCTTTATGTTTATTTCGATATGATGGCTGAATGGGTATTCCCTCAAGCTCTTTAAAATCGGTATAAATTTTTCCTATTTCTTCAATATGAAAATTAGTAAATCGATTCATCTTCTCTTACTTCGTATATAAATAATTCAAATGTACACTATAGTCAGAAGGAATAATAACAACACATTTATGATTGTCTGTATTATCAATGCATAGCGAGGAACCATGCGAAATTTGTATAAAATCCTCTTATTTGGATTATCCGGTGAGATAAAAGTATCAACAGTTTATCCATTAATTGATCCTAATTATAAAAAAACCGGTACAATGTACGCAATAGGTGCAGAATTTCTCGTTCGGAATTTTCATTATCAAGATAGGCAGATTGTGCTACAGATTGTAGATTTAGGACCATATGATTCTGTATCGCAATTCATCAGAAAATTTGCAATGGGGAGTCGAGGAGCTATCGCTTTTTATGATACAACTGATATTTCTTCACTAGATGATGTAGCTCCTTTTTTTGCACCGATTCGAACAGAAGTTCCGAATGTTCCCATCATTTTGATTGGCAGTAAGTTTAAAGATCTTGAGACATCGGACATAGATACAGAATATGTTACTGAAATTGCGGATATTAATAAGGCAGAATTCTTTTTTACCCCGATTTTAACATCACCGACTTTTGATAAATATCTTGAGTTTTTAATCCAGATGATGGATGAATTCGATTCCCTCCAAATGAATTTGAAATAATTATTAGCCGTGAATGATGTATGGGTTCCAAAAGATCTAACTTTTCATATAAATTGCTTTCAATTGCACTAACTTTTCGTTCTTCATCCCGAAAACCAAAAGAAATGTTAAAGAAATTAGGAATTAATTCAGGAAATATAATTCTGGATTATGGAGCAGGTCCTGGAATTTATTCGATACCCGCTGCAGAATTAGTAGGACCGTCGGGAAAGATATATTCTGCAGATATTCATCCAATGGCTAAATTACTAGTTGATAAAAAAGCTAAAAAGCTTAATTTACATAATATTGAGACCTTGTTGGTAAATGTAAGTACCGGAATCCCAGATCAAGAAGTTGATGTTGTTTTACTCTTTGATGTACTTCATCTTATTTCAGAAAAAAGCCGATTACTGAAAGAGCTTCATAGAGTATTGCGAACTGGTGGGAAATTATTCATTTTACCAGATCACATGAATGCTTCAGAATTAAAGGAGTTCATTAAAGGCGATGGATTATATACATTCAAAAAATCGCATGATAAAATCTTGGAATTTCAAAAGATTGGTTAGCTAGTTAATATCTTTGAATAGAATTTAATAATAGTTCATAATCATAAAAAATATGCGAGTGCAAAACAGCACAGAATCCACTCCCTTCTATAAACAAAGATATCATGGATTACGACCAACATTTTCCATCTCAATCCTAGTATTTACAATTGCCGCATTTTATGCGGTTGAACAACAATTCTTAAACTCTTTTATAATCCAAGTGTTAAATCTCCCTGCCTATCGTGTTGCATTTATGGTTAATTTTTCTGCACTAGTTTCATTTATAATTACAATATTTTTAGGTGCGTGGTCAGATGCTTTACCAGAAAGTAAGATTGGTAGACGACGCCCTTTTGCTTTAGGAGGCTCTGTCGCAGGTTTAGCGATAATGTTCGTTCCTTTCATGTCGAATTATTGGCTCGTATTTGTTATAGATGTCGTATTCATTTCATTTCTAGGAAACCTATCCCAAACTGCTATGAAAGCCATTATTCCAGATATGTTTCCAAAGGAAGTTCGTGGCGCTAAAAATGCGATATTTTCCCTAGCTGAATTAGTAGGTGGGATGACAGTTTTTCTACTCGGAGCGATTGCGTTGATATATTTTCCCGTATCCTCTTATGAGTTTAATGGTGATACAGTATATTTCGGAGCTCTTCCCGCACATCAGATCGTCATCCTCTCAATAGGATTTTTAATGATTATAGGCAATCTAGTTTTTTATGGGACAATTCGTGAACCTGTTCTTAATATACTACCTGTTCCATTCTGGAAATCACTGGGAAACATCTTTAAAGTTAGTGAAATGAGGAAACACAGAGATTTTCTGCGGTTTCTCATCGTTTTAGTAATTCTTATGATAGCTCAAAATATTTATACCCCTTATACAGTCGTATTCATCTCAAGCTCAGAAACTAATGCAATATTTGCAACCATTCTTGGAGGAAGTTTTTTTGGGGGTTTGCTAATCGGAATCCCCTCATTTGGTTATCTTTTGAATAAACATCCACGAAAACCAATTACTATATTAGGAATTTTTCTATGTGGAACAGGATTCATTCTTGTTTCCTTATTTGGGAATCTTGAAAGCTTTACAACTCTCAATATAATAATTACATCAGTATCTTTTACACTTGCAAGTGCTGCATCCACAGGATTAATAATTTCATACCAAACTTGGAGTCAAGATTTGTTACCAGAAAAAGAACGAGCAAAATTTATTGGTATTTTGAACCTTGCTTTTTCAATATCACAAATTCCTGGTTCCTATATTGGAGCATGGATTGTAGAATCTTGGGGAGTTCGTTGGGTATTCCTTGGTGGAGCTATAATTTATCTAACTTTTGGTCAGTTATTCTGGTTCGTTAAGGAAACATATAATCCTCATAAAAATGCAAATCTCGAACAAAACATCACCTAACGATTTTCATAACCCCTTTATTAGGAGAAACATCAATAGACATAAAAAATCTCATTATGAGGTTTAAAAATTGCATTGAATTATATTACACGAGTAAAAAACACTGAGAAAAATATATGCTGAGTACTAAAAAAAAGAAATATCTTATTTTCGCATGCATGATATTCCTCCCAATTCTCATTGGATTGGCTAGTAGAAGTTATAGTTTTGAACCTCCAAGTAGTTCGGCTATAAATTCCCGCAAAATACATCTTACCAGTAATAATGATCTTGATGCATTTGTCTCGGGTAATGGAACAACAGGTCTGACATTAGAAACCGCTCATATTATTAAGGATTTTGTAATACATACTGATTCAGACGATTTTGGAATTTTCATACAAAACATCGACAGATTCTTGATTCTTCGTAACTGTACAGTTTTTGCTTCTGAAGTTTCGTTTTCAGATAAATCTGGTATTGAAATACGATTATCTACGAATATTTATATTGATAACTGCACTGTGTCTTATTATAATATTGGAATTCAATTATTGGATACGCACCATTCTTTCATCGTGAATTCAACGACTTTTCAGAATCAAGAAGCAGGTATAAAGTTACTTGAAGCTGATCATAATATCTTAGATGAAAACTTAATTTCAAATAACTTAGGGTATGGTATATATTTGAAACGGTCTCATGAAAATACAGTGAAAAATAACATAATTGAAGATAATGTGGATTTAGGAATACTCGATAAAGGAATTAATAACATTTTTGAAAACAACTCATGTGAACCTTCAACGAGAACGACCGTTTTTAACAAAACATGGTTATGGGTGATACTTGGTGTTGGTGGTGCTGTGTTCTTTATTGGTGGATTGATGTTTTTTATTACATGGCATGGACGAAATTAATACTTCCAGTTTATCTGTGGACTATGTCGTGAATTTTTTCCGCAATTGCTTCTACTGAGAATGGTTTTGAAATAAAATTTGTATCTTTAAATAAAACTCCATATTGAGCAATTATTTTATCAGTGTATCCTGAAGCATATAATACTTTTAAATTTGGATAGAGTTTTTGTAATTCTTCGTACACTTCATGACCTTTTAACCCCGGCATCACCACATCTGTAAATAATAAAGCTATATCTTTATCTCCGTTTTTTAAAGCAGTTATTGCCTCAGCTCCACTTTCAAAGCTCAAGACTTGATATCCTAATTTGGTTAATACTTTGTGAGTTATTTTACGGACCTGATGGTCGTCTTCAACAATAACTATTAATTCATTATTTCCATGCATCATTTGGTTAGATTCTTGAATTGGTTCCTCAGATATTTCATCTAGTACTGTGGGAATATATATCAAGAATGAAGTTCCAACGCCTGGACGTGAAATTACATCAGTAAATCCCTGAAATTGTTTCACTGCCCCATAAACCATTGATAAACCTAATCCTGTGCCTGTTCCTTTGGGTTTTGTCGTATAAAATGGTTCAAATAGATGATTTTTTACTTCATCAGTCATCCCTATCCCCGTATCTGAAACTGATATACATGTATAATCGCTCTGATTTGCTTCAGGATATTTATGCTTAATTTCCGGTTGAATTATAAATTGTTTTGTAGATATTTCAAGAACTCCTCCTGAAGGCATTGCATCACGTGCATTGACTATCAAATTAATTAGAATCTGCTCCATTAATCCTACATCAATAAAAATATTTCCTACTTGTGGATCTAGCTTAGTTTTAACATGAATATCCGTATCTTTTCCAATTAGACGTTGAATTGGATTTTCCATTCTTTTTAATAAGGTATTGATATTAACTACAGAGGAGTGTATTATATTCTTTCGGCTAAATGTCAGTAATCGTTTTGTCATTTGAGATGCATTTTTTGCAGCTTCTATTAATTCTTGTAAATACATACTGCTTTCTTCTTGACCTTGCAAGTTTTCCTTTAAGAGATCTGCATTTCCGAGGATAATCGTCAAAATATTATTGAATTCATGTGATATTCCTCCTGCTAATTGCCCAATCGAATCCATTTTTTGTGCATGCTGGAATTTTCGTTCTAATTCATCTTTGGATTTCTCCAAACTCTTTTCGTACTCCTTCCTTTCAGAAATATCATGAAATATTAGAACAAAACCTAGATTTCGTTTTCCTCGATGTATTAGGTTTTTCGTAACTTCATAATATCCTATTTCTCCTTTTATCGGTAACCTTGCTTCCAAACTTGCGTTATCTGAAGTAAGTGTCATGACCATCAGAGCTGTATATTGAGTGAAAATTTGCT
>JAEOUK010000057.1 GCA_016839385.1 Promethearchaeota archaeon | reverse complement strand
AATTGGGGCATTGTGTGGTGGGAAGGGAACGTGTGGGAAATGTCGAATTTTATCAATCGACAATGGAGACACTATATCCCCTTTAACTGATATTGAAAAGAAATTACTGAACAGAGAGGAAATTGCAAAAGGAGTAAGATTAGCATGCCAATGCAAAATAAAGGGAGATTCTAGAATTGTTCTGTTGGAGGGATTAATTTCTCAAGGAAATAAGATTTTAGTAGAAAGCGATTTAAAAGCTTTGAAGAGAGATTATATACCTAAATTACAACCTTATGTCAAAATACTTACATTAACTGTCCCCCTACCAGATTTAGAGAATCCCTTAAATGATCTTTCAAGAATGGGCGATGCATTGCGCACTTCTTATCCAAAATTAAATTTCTCTTTCGATACAATTACAAATAGTATTTATACACTTTCTAAAGTAATCCCATCCAGTTTACGTTCCCAAAAAGGAAAAATTACGATTTATTATTGGATGGAGGCGGAGTCTGCAAAAATTTTAGATATAGAACCAGGCTATCAACAAGAATTCTATGGGATGGCAATCGATCTTGGAACGACAACGATAGTAGGGTATTTAATTAATTTGATTACTGGAGATATCGTATCAATATCCTCCATGTTGAATCCACAGGTATCAATTGGTGAGGATTTGATTACCCGAATATCATACATTAAACAAAATAATTCAAGTGTGAAAGCTCAAGAGTTAATTATATCAGCTTTTAACCAAATCCTTTCGAAAACATGCGAGAATGCAAATATCTCTCCCTCCCAAGTAAAAGAACTAGCCGTAGTTGGTAACACGGGAATGCATCATATGCTTTATGGATTGGATACCGAACAATTAGCACGTTCTCCATTTGTTCCGGTCTTTAAATCACCAATATATGTAGATGCAGATCGATTAGGAATCAAAGCTTCTCCCCGTGCACGTATTTATACGCCTCCAGTAGTTGCAGGATTTGTAGGAACCGATACCATCGGGTGTATAGTTTCATCCCGTATCGACACATATGATAAATTTAGCTTGCTTATCGATATTGGAACCAATGGAGAACTTGTAATGGGAAATAAACATGGATTGATAACAGGTTCATGTGCAGCAGGTTCTGCTTTAGAAGGAGCACACATCGAATTTGGGATGAGAGCTGCTGAAGGTGCAATAGAGAGTCTTAAAATTGATCCAGAAACTTTTGAGCCTTCGATTCGAACCATCGGTAATGTAAAACCAATTGGATATTGTGGCTCAGGATTAATAGATTTAATGGCAGAGATGGTAAAGAGCAAAATTATTAAACGTAATGGCAATTTTAATTCACATTATCTACCAGATACAGTATTAGATTCATCTACTGGATCAGAAAAATATGTGATTTATGATTCAAATATTCATGGAGCAGAATTCGAAGATAAGAGAAAGAATTTCACAATTACAGTATCTCAGCAAGATATTCGACAATTCCAACTAGCAAAAGGGGCTTTTCTCTCAGGTGCGTATCTTTTACAAAACCAATTCTCCAATTCTCCTGAGCTTGAACAAGTGCTATTAGCTGGAGCTTTTGGAAATTACATTGATAAGGAAAATGCACGAATTATTGGTTTATTCCCTGAGATTGCATCCAAAAATATCTACCAAATAGGAAATGCAGCAGGATTAGGGGCACAAATGTGTCTAAAAGACATAGAAATGCGGGATTTTGCTAATGAAATTGCTTATAATGTAAAATATTTTGAAATTGCTTCCGCAAAGAATTTTCAGAAGGAATATGCGTTCTCCATGTATTTCCCGCACTACCAGTTAGATAGATTCCCCTCCTTAGAAGAAATTTACCATGAACTTCCTACAAGATAAAAAAAAGATATAAAAACAAATGATAATAGCTGATAAAAATGGATAAAGTTGGTTTCGTTTATTCAGAGGATTTTTTTAAATATAATTTCGGTGAACACCATCCTCTTCAACCCATTCGCCTCGAACTCACATATAAACTTATAGAATCATATGGTTTACTGAAAAACTAGAATTTAGTTGTCTATAGACCCGTAATGGCGACTCTTGAAGATCTTTCCTTGGTGCATGCACAAGAATACATCGATGCAGTGAGAAAATACAGTAAGAATCCTCAAGATATTGTTGGAAAACATCAAAGAGAAACTTTTGGGTTAGGTTCCCTTGACAACCCTGTGTTTCCTGGTATGTATGAAGCCTCATCAATGGCAGTTGGGGCAAGTATCACCGCTGCTGAATTGGTTATGGATGAAAGTAATGGAATCAATACAGCTTTTAATATTGCTGGAGGATTACACCATGCAATGCGAAGATTGGCTCACGGATTTTGCATCTTTAATGATGTCTCCGTTGCAATCCAAAAAATCCGTGTGAAATACCCGAATTTAAAAGTTATGTATCTGGATGTCGATTGCCACCATGGGGATGGTGTACAAGATACATTTTATAATGATCCGGATGTTTTGACACTGTCTATTCATCAAGATGGTCACACATTATTCCCTGGGACAGGATTCATGGAAGAGCGAGGAAAAGAATCTGGTAAGGGCTATTCAATTAATTTTCCAGTGTATCCAGGAACCTATGATAGTGTATATCTAGACATGTTTAAAAAACACATTCCGCGCATCATGGTAGCATTCAAACCGGATGTGTTAGTTACCCAATTAGGAGCTGATACATATTTTAGAGATCCCTTGACCCAGATGGGATTATCTACTTCAGGGCATTATAGGATGTATCATCTAATAAGGAATTATGTTAAACAATATTCTAAAGGGAGATGGATTGCAGTAGGGGGAGGTGGATATTTGATGAGTGCTGTTCCTCGGAGTTGGACACTTGCATTGGCTTCTATGTTAGATGTTGACTTACCTAATGCGATTCCTGATGATTGGATCCAATTCTACGAACAAAAACATTTAGATGAACCCACACCTTATGAATTGCGTGACAATAATTATCGAGCAGAGGAACAAATTCTTAAGAATCCAATGTATTCTCTGAGAATTGAGGAACGATTAGACGCAATCGAAAAATATGTCAATGAAGAAGTTCTTCCAAATATTTAGAGATCGGAATTATATTGATCAATAACAATTTAGGGTAGATTTGAAAATAAATAACTTAGAACAAAGGTTATGGAAACAAGGTCCATTACCTAAACAAATAAATTTAACGAACAATCAACATAAATATATTAAGCATTGGAGACTAACCAAATAATAAGCAGAGATCAACTGGTGTATAAAAAGTATGACAAGTAGCTACAAACTCAAAGTTTTGCTGTGCGGTCCAGCGGGTGTTGGAAAAACCTCACTCATAATGCGGTTTATCAAATCAAAATTTCAAACTGATTACAAGCTAACCGTTGGAGTAGACATTTTAACCAAAGACGTAGAATTAGCCAACGATAACATCTGCACACTGAGCATTTGGGATATCGGTGGTCAGGAACGATTCTCATTTATTCGATCCACATTCTATAAAGGTGCCGCTGGAGCATTATTAGTATTTGATTTAAGCCGTGCAGCCACATGGGATGAAATTAAAAACTGGAGAGCAGAAGTAAAGCAATTTGCGGGTGATATTCCATTCGTCCTAATTGGAAACAAGTTGGATCTCTTAGCTGATGTTGGTGAGGTAATTGATAGGGATGAAGCTCGCGCATATGCAGAAAGCCAAGGTTCCGAATATATTGAGACATCAGCAAAAGATAATCTCAATGTCGATCAGGCATTTATTACCTTGACCAAAAAGATTGTTGGACAATAAATTTCTATCCTTTCTTGAATTTTTCTAAATTGTGGGCCTATATTTGATTTTGTTGAATCCTATTTAGGAATTCAAGGATTAATACCCGATTTTTTATTTAGTGATATGCTTTTCTATATATGAAACTTGTTTCTTGGAACATCAATGGAGCTAATGCGGCAGCGAAAAAAGGTTTAATAGAATTTATGCTTTCGGAAAAAGCAGACGTATTTTGTTTTCAAGAGGTAAAAGTATCTGAGAAAACAATTCAAAAAGAACTCCTTGAAATTCAGGGGTATTCACAATATTACTGGAATGCATCTAAAACAAAAAATGGGCATGCCGGTGTAATCAGTTACGTAAAGGATGGATTAAAACCGTTAAACTTTTTTTATGAAATTGGAAATGACGATATTGATCAACAAGGACGAGTAGTAACATTGGAATTTAATGAGTTTTTCTTGGTCAACTGTTATTTCACAAATGCAGGAAATGAATTGGTCAATTTAGATAAAAAAATGGTTTTTAATGATGAAACTCTTGCGTATTTCGAACGACTACGAGAAAAAAAATCAGTAGTCATTTGTGGAGATTTCAACGTAGCCCACAAAGAAATTGACTTAAAACATCCTATGGCGAACCGGAAAAATGCTGGATTCACTGACGAGGAACGTGACAAGTTTACTGAACTAATTGAGAGTGGATACGTCGATTCTTTTCGAGAATTTGAGAAAGGTCCCGATCATTATACATGGTGGTCTTATCGAACGAAATCTCGGGAAAAGAATGTCGGGTGGAGAATTGATTATTTCGTAGTTTCAAAAGAGTTTATGCCTAAAGTTAAAGAAAGTACAATCCTAAGTTCGGTAATGGGTTCAGATCATTGTCCAATTCGTTTAATTGTTGAATAACCACTAGGAAATGTCATATATTGAGGATTACTTCCAATAGTTAGAAAATTCGTTGGAATGTTTAACAGAATCTTTTCTTCATACGGACTTTTAGGTTTAGCGTCATTAAATTGAGTAAGCTGGAATCTCCAGCCATCCATCTTTCCCATCATCCTGAAAGTGATTTCTATGTCAATTCGATTCGAACATTTCATTACACGCATAGGACGACGTAGTGAATTTCTCCCATTCCGAAACCAACTTCTAACTACAATGCAAAAGGATGCGCAATCAAAATACAAATTATATCCCCGAATAATTGACGGAATGAAGAAAAAGTGGGAAGAGGAGAGCTATAGACGTAACAACGATATT
>JAEOUK010000311.1 GCA_016839385.1 Promethearchaeota archaeon | reverse complement strand
AACTACTGGTTTATGGCAATTCGATAGGCAAATGTATAATCTGTGCCAATCTTGAGCCATCATTGGAACATCCCCATACATTAATGATGTGCTTTGAGCGTCCAGATATTGCAACTGATCAACAATTTTTATGAATCTAGTAAAATCTTCACTTGTTGCTTCTCGAATAATCCCTGTGTTCTCATCCAATATTGTAACTGCTGCAGATCCAGGATTAAAATGTACATTATCTCCTGATAAATTCAGTGGATTATTCCCTTCCCGATCAAATAAAGTAACAATACTTGGTGCTGATTCCACGCATTTTTCAACAAAATCTGAAGGAATCATCCAACGAGTTTCCGTGTGGTTGAACCCTTGCTCCTTAAATAATTGGACAGCATTATTGTTTTCGAGGAAAATTCCTTGAGTTTCAAGGATGTTCTTTGCTTCTGCATAGATTTGCTTTTTGTGTTCCTCATCCAGAATTTGGATTTTAGGTCTAAGTATTCCCATGAGACTAGTCTCATTTGCCGTTTAAATTAAAAGTTTCTATGATACATCAATTTTTTTATAGATAATGTCTATTTTTGGACTGAGAGTAAGGGTTGCTTGAATTTTTGCGCAAATTTCTAAAAAATCATTCAATTCATCATCAGTTATAGGTCTGGATAATCCTATATGCCGTTTTTTCCGTGATGATGTAATAGGAGTATATTTTCGAGATTTAAGCCAATATTGTAATTGTTTAATTCCACCAATTTCGAAATTCCACATCTCTTTCGTTATATTTGCAATTGATAATGCGTTTTGATTTGAATTAAAATACAAAATATTTGTGTTCTCATCAAAATAAAAGTCTTCAATTTGAAGATGGTTTCGGTTTTTTATTTGTAATTCTGATATTGGAAAGTCGATTTGACCTAAATGAATCTGAGCTAATTTCAACCCCAATTCTGCCATTTGTTTTAAAAGTGTTTTATCAGAAGTAATCGGTATTCGGGGAAAATGACGTTTAAGTTGTTCTACATATCGAGTACGATATGTAGAGCTGTATAAAATCCCATAAATATAATAAAAAACCGATTTAGGGGAAAAATCTGAGAGATTAGGATAAATTTTGATGTTGTATTCTTCTAATTTTTTTGATTGTCGCAATAGAAATACATAAGACGAATCTTTTATACCAAGTAGGCATTTTTCGGGAGGAGAATCTACAATTAATGCATGACTGAATTTGTTTGCCCTAATTGAACGAGTCACGCAAATAGCTGGATTTGAGGGAGATATAGAATCAAGATATCCCAATCGACACCCATCAACTAAAAACTTGTCATATACAAAATAGTCGCGAATTAAACCCCGATAATAATATCTTGTTATTAATCGTTTCGCATTCTCTTCAGATGTGTGTTTCAAAGCATATTCAGGATCCCAAGTTTTAGTTTTTGATACTTTTACATTCAAACTATTCAATTTTTGAAAATTTCGATTGAAAAATAGTTCCATGTTTTCCTCTAATATTTTTGGATCAGGATTGGATACCAAAGGATCTCTTCCAGTCATAATTCCGCTTTTAGGTTTTGTAATGAAAAATTCTTCAATAGAGATAAAATTATGAAAATGCAACTCTGTTTCATTTTCTCGGGGTATTAAAAAATAGTCAGGTGTAAGATCAAACGCTATAAAGTTATTTAACTTAAATCCTTTAGATAAAGCTTTAAATTTTGAATCTAAATCCGAGGTTGGAATGTCCCAATAGAATAATTTACTCCTATCACCAATCTCCGAATAAGATAATGTTCTTTCAAGATCCAGATTATAGTTTGGAGAAGTTCTTAGTAAAAAAACAATTGAAACTCCAACTTTTATGTTGAATGGATTAGCCGTTTCATTTTTTCGATAATTTCCGTGAAGATTGACAATATATATTTCATTAAATGTGTTGAGTAAGCTTTTTCTCATGGATTTGAAAACAGATCCATCCAAATAGTTGTTGTTAGTGATGAATGCAATAATTCCAAACCTATTTTTTTCTTGGAATAATTTTTGAGAAATTCTGAAGAATTTTACATAGTCATCTGATAGAATTTTCAAATTCTTCTCGCTTAGTGATTTTTTATAGAATTTTATCTCATTTCGAATCCACTGCAAATTGTTTTGAGTATTAATAAAATAGGGAGGATTTCCAAGTAAGATAGAGATTGTGCTGCTATCGTTTTCCCCTAAAAAATCATTCATTATTTTGAAACTATCTTCGGTTAATGAATTAAGGAGGTAAAATTTGCTATTACTAGGAGATACTTTAAAATAAGATGAAATTTCATACAATCCCAGTAAATAAGAAAGTTTATCGTACTCAATAGCCATTAATCGGTTTATTACTAAATTAAGATCAATTTTTTGGTTGGCAATAATTTCTAACAGAATGTTAAAAAAATTCATAGTCCCTGATGAAGGATCTATTATTTTAAATGGAAATTTAGAGTTATTTAAACCATTTTCCACCCCAAATCTTTTTTCAGATAGAAAACTGATACCGTTTAACATAAATCTTATAATAATATTTGGAGTATGAACCATACCTGATTCTTTTGCTTTTTGTGGTTT
>JAEOUK010000310.1 GCA_016839385.1 Promethearchaeota archaeon | reverse complement strand
TCTGATGGAAATATTGCCCAGAGGAGGAGATCATCATTCTTATAGGGAAACAATTTAGTTGTTCTCATATAGAGTTGGTTTGTGGTAAAATTGATACTATAGTCTGTTTCTAGCTTCAATCCACCCGTATTTTTGTAAAAATCTACTAAAGCTTGTAATATAAGACCTGTTTGGGTGACAATATTTTCGAGAGTAGGATCTTTAGAATAAGTTGCTAGCACCAAACTATTATTAGTCATTAATGCAACCGCTTTCGCACCGATTTTGTCTGTATATTCCTCCACTAAATGTTCAAGCATATATGTGGCTGTATGCATTTCCTGAATAGCGATCGAGAATAATTGTTCGACAGTTTCTCTTAAGAAAATCGTAGAGTTCACAAATTTACAATTGTATTGAAGATCTAGTGCCTTCATAGCAATGCTATCAATTAAATTTGCTCGTTTTCTGAGTAGATCCTCATCATCTGCAACATCGGGGTCAAATTTGTGCATAGAAACAATAACTGGAGGTTTCTCACCCATATCGTTTACTAGATGCATGATTTTAAATAGATAATCTAAAGCTTCCTCATATCGATTTGAATTCAGAACATCAATAACAAAAATGATCAGATCTGACTCAAGGAATAAATCTGGTCGAGCTAAATACATATTTCGATATGCTACTTGACCACCAAAATCCCAGCAAATCATGCTTGTGCCTAAAAAGTCCATTGTTTGACGACTTACTCCCCGAGTGGGAAGAAGATTTCTAATCGTTGAATGTTTTCTTTGTAATATATTTAAGATAGAAGTTTTACCCGCGTCATCTAACCCTAACAACAATATTTTCTTTTGTTGAGAAGAAGTGGCGAATTGCAATAACATCATAGCTGTACGAATCCATTTCTCTAAGATTGCTTCGGGTAAATCCTCAATTTTGGGGGCTTTAGTTAATTGGGATAGATCGCTAATGGTGTTTACTCCAGCTTCATGGAGTTTTTCTGAATTGATTGGATCGATACCTCTAAGTAACGCAACATCCAGTTCTAAAATATCTTCAATAGAATTAACATCTTTTAAAGCATCTTTTTTAAAGAATTCCGTAATCTTCTCTATGCTGTTCACATATATCGCCTCGTAATGAAACTAGTTTAACAAACTGTACACAAGTCAACTTGGATCTACTTATCATTATTTTGTAGAATTAAACCTAAGTGTCCTACTTATCTTATTTGCGTGAAGAATAAGGATCCATTCTTATTAGCTTAAGGTAAAAAGATTAAATTGAGGGTTTTTTTAAGTAATGTATAGAAGTCCGAAAATTACGGGCTATAAAAAGTGGAAAACATGTTTGGACGCGGTGCAGGAGCTTATGACAGGGTGGTTACGATGTTTAGCCCTGACGGTAGATTGTTCCAAGTCGAGTTTGCGTTAGAAGCAGTTCGTAGAGGATCACTTGCCGTAGCAATTAAAAGCACAAATGGTGCTATCATCGTAGTTTTGAAAAAAACCAATGATAAACTGCGTGATCCTGATTCAATTAAAAAACTCTATAAAATTGATGAACATATCGGGACAGCTATCTCAGGTTTACATGCAGATTCTCGTGTATTAGTAAATTGGGCAAGAGTACAAGCCCAGTACTACAAACTAAACTATGGAGAACCAGTTAAATTACATACACTAGTTCGAAGATTAGCGGATGTAAAACAAATGTATACACAGTCAGGTGGAATCCGACCCTTTGGGTGTGCATTTCTCTTTATTGGCGTAGATCCTGATGGAAAACCTCAAGTTATGACTACAAGTCCATCTGGTCGTTATTCTTCTTTCAAAGCAACTGCTCTTGGACAGAATGAAGAGCGCGCAAAGGATATTTTGAAAGAGAACTATAATGAAAATGCTAGTCTAGATGATATGATGAAACTGGGCATTAAAGTTCAAAAAGAAACTTCTGAAGATGATATAGATTCAGATATCGTAGAAATTGTCTACGTTGATGCAAAAGAACGAGAATTCAAAATAGTTCCCCAGAAAAAAGTGAAAACGCTTTTTAATCAAGCGTAATTTTAATTTCTTTTTTTAAACTCTTCCCATTAAAATATCTTTATATTTTTCCAGTCTTCCTAAATTAAATTCTTTAAGTAGTTCTTCAATTTCATTTCGGTCATATGATTGAAGTCGAGTGATTAGATTATAATATGGTAGACTTTTCAACACATCCAAAGGTGTACCTTCAATACCTTCTGTCACAATCTCCTCGAAATTCATACTTTGGTAAGATTTGCTTAAACCAGGGAAATGTTGGAAATATGCTGCCATAAAACCCTCATAGGTTAATCGCTTAATGTCTTCTCGTGACCAGATTTCTTGTGTAATCATACTTTTGATCATTTCAATACTAGTGTATAGATGATCAATTGACTCCTCTGCGTAATTAACCGCTTCTTTATTTTTATCCAAAAGGTAATTACAGTGCATCAGAATCAATCGATATTCTGAAATTATGTGCACAAGTCTGGTTTTTGCGTATATCGAAATAATATTAAGGCGGCTAGCTTGAAGATCTCCCAATAATTCCGAAAGATTATTCAGCCCTTGATTGAAAAATTCTAATAACCTCTGATAAATTTCAATCGCTTCTTCATACATCCCAAGTTTCAAGAGTTTGATACCTCGATATTCTTCTACTCGTACATCAACCGGTTTTGGATTCAATCGTAACACTGCTTGTACAACGATGCGTTCTCCTACTTCATGTTTTCCGGCATATTCGTAACATTCAGCGGCTCTCATAAGAAAAAGTGAGCTTGCAGATCGAAATTCTTCAGGATCTGCCTTCAAGTACAACTCTGCACACTCTTCATAGAAATCAGCCGCCTTAAAATAGTCCCCGATCCGGAAAGAAAGATTAGCCATTTCCATTGCTAATTTTGCTTCTTCTTCTGGAAGATCTAATTCATTTAGGCGTACTTTAATATTTCGAAGATACTCCAGTGCTTGGTAGATTTTGGATTCATTTGTAAGAATTCGGGAAATTCTCATAAATACATCAGGTATTTTAAGGTATGCGCCAATATTGAAATAGATATTAACTGCTTTATTATACAATTTCAATCCAGCTAATATTTTCCCATTGTAAAGAAATTCCTCAGCTTGCGAAATATAATTTTCCGCACGACTTTTCATGTCTTCGACATCTTCGTCAAAATTTGACATATACATCTCCAATGTCAAATACGCCTAAATTAGTTTTTTGATACACGAAGCAAAAAGAGAATTAGTTTGTAATTAAGGTTTTCCCACATACTTTACATGGTGAATTTGCTACGGGTTTGAAACATTTCTCGTGATAAATTGTGTTACAAATTGGATTTCCACAGACCATAACATTCTCATCATCTCCAAAGATGTTATTACACACGGGACATGAGGAATATACTGCAATTTCTCCCAAATTTTTAGTAATTGTATTTTTTATTTTATATCCTTCAATCTGGACTTGGTGATTCCCATTTCCCTGTTCCTTCTTGAATTCTTCATGTAATAATGCCGTTTGTTGAATTTCTACAGGAATTTTAATAAGATAGAAGCAATGCGGACATCGCACTACATGATGATTACCATGAGATTCTGCCCATTTGTTAATACAATGAAGATGAAATCCTGTTCCACAAGATGGGCAATATCTTCCACTAAGACTAAAATCTAAATTCTTTACAGGATCTCTTATATGAAAACAAATCCCACACTTATTGTATTTGTTTGTTTTACGTATTCGAGCTACTATTTCTTGGGAATCTTGCTTCATTTCAGCGTCTGATTTCAAAGGAACAGCAATTTTTTCTAGCATTTTTGAGAAACTTTTAGGTTTTCCATTCGAAACTCCAGGATAGACCCTTGCAATTTGATTGATAACTTCACTCAGCTCAGAATTGGTAGGTGCTTCGAAAAATTTACCGTCCGTAACTTGAGCGATTTCATGAAGTGTCTCTGCATGATTCAAACCCCCAATCTTTATCGTATCAATTTTAATACCTAATCCTGCAGCAATTCTTGCCATTTTATCTGGTGTTGTGTGTTCGGATTCGGTTATATGACCGTCTCCAATAATAATAATTTTAGGGGTACGTGTACCTGATATACGGATATCTTCAATATGTAATTTAATTGCTAATCCAATTCCTTCAGCAATATTACTTGAACCACCTGGTAAAATTGTACTCATTTCATTTTCGAATATATCTACAGAGGAATTATCGGCAAAATTAAATAGGGTTTTGATTTCGCGACCTACTACGACTAATGCATAAAAAGTTTGAAGATCTTCTTCCATGGACTTCCTTTGATTCATAAAATTTAAAATAGAAACTTTACACGCATCCAACCGTGTTG
>JAEOUK010000309.1 GCA_016839385.1 Promethearchaeota archaeon | reverse complement strand
AGGGGGGGTCAGGAAAGACCCTCATCGCCGGAACTCTTGCACGTTTTTTCGCTGAGTCATTTAGAGTTCTTGCAATTGACAACGATCCTTCTATGAATTTAATCTATTCTCTTGGGATGGATCCAAAGTTACGAGAAAAAATTACACCTATTTCTCAAATGACAAAATTGATTATGGAAAGAACCACGATTGAAGGAGGAGGATCAGTTGTATATAAAGCGAATCCTCATGTTTCAGACATACCAGATCGATTCAAAATTAAAGGTCCAGATGGTTTAGAATTATTGGTTCTCGGAACTGTAGAACAAGCTAACTCTGGGTGTCTCTGTGCTCCAAATGTGCTTGTGCGCTCAGTATTATCAGATTTGATATTGAATCGTGACGAGATAGTTATTATCGATTTTGAAGCAGGTATTGAACATTTGGGAAGAGGGACAGCAAAAGCTTTAGATGTATTATTAATCGTCACTGGAGCTTATCAGAAAAGTTTAGATTTGAGCCAAAAAATCATCGATTTGGCAAAAGCATTAGGCATAAAGAAAACATTTCTTATTGGAAACATGATTGAAGATGAACAATCTTCAGAACTAATTAAGAAATGGGCAGAAAAGAATGATGTAGAACTGTTTGGACTGATTCCTCGCGATGTATTAATTTTACAATGTGAACGTACGGGAGATTCTCCCTATGAATTATTGAGAAAATCTTCCCCAGCAATCCAAGAAATAAAGAGTATTTACCGTAGGTTAAAGCACTCTTTTGTTAATTCTGAATAAGTTTAAATTTGTTAAAACTGAATTGTTATTTCATAAAACTGATGAACCATGTTTGATCGACTTAAGAAAAAGGAGAAACCCCTTAGAGAATATGTTGTAGAGGCAATTAACTTTTTAGTTGATAATCAAGTCTCTGAAACCTTAATTCTTTCAAGCTACAAAATTAATACGGTTTTTAAAACCCATTTTGGAGTAAATTTTAGAGTTGATCGTATTGGACGTGCTTTGAGCAGATTCGCAAAGAAACGAAAATTAGAGAGATTAGGTACCAATATTCCCAAATACAAGCTTATAGTATCTGAATACAAAGCATCAAAAGAGAATCCTGAATCGTAATAGACTGTATATCTTGATTATAAATGAGTGAAAAAGCATATAAACGTGCCATTGAAAACGGAGTTGAATTTCTAAAAAAGACAATTCAATCAAAAAATACGAAAAAAAAGGTTTCTTTAGGAAAAAAATCCGTAGAAAATTTCAAAAAAGCAATAGCAATATCCTATGAAATCCGATTAACAAAAAAAACTCCTTTTATTTATGAATATCTTCAGCAGATTCAAGCTACTTTAGGGGCTAGTTATTTAGAACTAAAAAAGATCGATTTAAGTATCCAGACTTTTGAAGAAGCTTTAGTTTCAAATTCCCAATCTCCTCAAAATACGAAACAAAAAGAGATTCGTTCATTTATACTTGCTGAGCTCGCAAAAATATATCTTAGCATCAATAAAATAAATAAAGCTGAAAAATACGCAAATCAAGCATTGAATCTCGGATCTGACAAGAATTTCAATCAAGAAGACTTGTTGGATTTGTATATTGAAATGAATCCCATTTATATAAGAGGTGGAGATCTGAATAAAATTTCGAAAAATTATCGTAATATGTTAAAAATTGCTAAACGAGACAAGCGTAAACATCTCAAAGCTCAAGTCTATTTTTCGTATGGTAAATTTGCTTATAGTTTTAACCGAGATGAAGCAGAATACAATAAATATCTTGGAAAGTCATTAACATTGTTTAAATCTTTAGGTTTAACTGAAGGAGTGGAGGAAGTTAATAAATTTATTGAAGAAATAGAAAAATCCAAAATCCAAATTAATCCAGAAACCGAAGATATTAACACTACTTAACCCAAATCATTTTTTGATAAAATTATCTTAAAACCTCGTGTTAGTAGGTTAATTAGACATAATATAAAAGACATTTTTGAAAATTTGGTAATAATATCGAAAGTCTTATGTTTTATCATTAATATTTTTGTTATATTAACTAACTATCTAGGATAAAACCTATATTTAAAGGATTACGATTTCCGCAAAAACTTATATATTGAAAAATATGTACCCTTCTCGGATAAAAAAAAACATTATGGGCTTTAGATGGTTTAATAGTTCTAATTGAACCAGAACATATCTTAAATTAAAAAATTCTTGAATTCAGAAATTTAAGAATCATGTATTAGCAAATTAGTATACAAATAAAGGAGGACATACCAAATGAATGAAAAGTACCTAAACAAAAACCTAATTGCGGGAGCTAGTTTAGGTGATTGTATCCATGTGGCTGGTTTAACTAAATTTTTTAGAATTGCGCGTCAATATGGATACCAAACTGTATTTATTGGTGCTGCTGTTCCAATTCCTAAATTAATTGAAAAAATTAAAAAATCATCAGCTAGAATTATCGCTATATCTTATCGCCTTACACCTAAAAATGGATTATCACTCATAAAACAACTTATTCAACAAGTTAAAAGCAATAAATTGCTTGATAGGGACTATTATCTAGGATGCCTACCTGAATTAAAAAAATATGCAACAAAACTACGGTTTTTCAAGAAAATTTTCACGGGGGGAGAACCCCTAGATGAATTTTATTCTGTATTTCAAATTGGGGAAACTCAAGATGATAGGATTTCTTATCCCACAAACCTTGTTTCACGAATTGAATCTAAAAAACCTTATCCAGTCATCCGTGCACATTTTGGTTTACCATCGTTAGATAAAACATATGATGGAATTAAAAAAATCGCAGAATCAAAAGTTTTAGACATTATCTCAATTGCCCCTGATCAAGCGGCACAAGAATGGTTTCATCACCCCGAAATTATAAAAAAGAAACCTAAAGGCTCGGGAGGAGTACCCATTCGAAATAGAGATCACTTGGAACTTCTCTATCAACATAGTCAGCAGGGCAATCATCCTTTACTTCGAATCTATTCAGGAACGCAGAACTTAGTAAAAAATGCAGAATTATTTCATTCTACATTAAAAAATGCATGGGCTGCCATTCCAATTTTTTGGTATTCACAATTAGATGGAA
This sequence comes from Promethearchaeota archaeon, assembly GCA_016839385.1. The sequence goes on along the minus strand of JAEOUK010000309.1, from coordinate 8,981 downwards.
GAGGCCCTTTATCAATTCAAAATGCAATTCAAGAACATTTTTCAGCTATAAAATGGCATGCAGAACATGGAATACCCGTGGAAATAAACGATCCCCATCAATGGGGGTTGCGTAGTGCAACAGATCAAATGGTCGTTGCTGATGCATATTTATGTGCAAAAATAGCAAAAGAACTTGGAGTTACTCATTATATCGAACAATTAATGTTTAATACTCCTGTAGGAAATACATTCAAGTGGGATCTCGCTCGCGTTCTAGCTATGATTGATATTGTCTTTCCCTTGGTGGATGAGACTTTCACAGTATTTAAAGAAACAAGAACTGGTCTAGCATATCTTTCGACGGATCCGACCGTAGCCAAAGGGCAGTTAGCAGCTTCTACAATGTTTCAATTAACCGTTCAGCCTCATATAGTACATGTAGTCTCATTTTCAGAAGCAAGTCATGCTGCAAAGCCAAAAGATATTATTGAGAGTTGTAAAATGGTGAATAACATTGTTCAAGATGGGGTGAATAATCTTCCAGATTATTCTCAGGATCCTAAGATACTTGAACAAAAAAATAAGTTACTTTTCCAAGCTCAAATTCTTTTAGATGCATTTGAGGAGTTTGGAATCAAATTAGGATTTGAAAATCCTTATCTATCTCCAATATGCCTAAGTAAAGCAGTCGAAATTGGATTGTTTGATGCCCCTCAAATTAAAGGTTTTCAGGGTGCAAAAGGAGAAATTTATACAGAAATTATTGATGGCAAATGTGTTGCTATCAACTCCAGTGGAAAAGAAATAGACGAACGACAGCGGATTTCGGAATTAGGAATATTGGATGAAACAAAAATTAACCAAATAACCGAAAAAAAAGGTGTTATCGAATGATTGATTACAATAAAGTCGCAATACTTGGAGCTGGTAATGGTGGAAGAGCTACTGCAGTATATTTAAAACATCGTGGCTTCAAGGTAAATTTAGGCTTCCGGACTTTTGAACGCATTAAAAATATTTATTTTACAAAACAAATTCGTTCCGAAGGTCGTCTTAATGGGATATTTGATATTGATCTAATTACCCCTGAGTATTCACAATTGTTAGAAGAAGATATTGGAACAATAATATATGTTCTCCCAGCAAATGTTCATGCTGAGGTTACACGTAAAATACTTCCATTTCTCCAAAATAATCAAATTATATTATTGACTCCAGGAAGAACATGGGGTGCTATTGAAGTATTTAATATTATAAAAAAGCTACGACCTGAAATCAGAGTCTATGTAGGAGAGACTCAGACACTTCCTTTCACTAGTCGCTCAATTGAGGACAATGGCGTTGATATCATTAAAATCAAAAATCAATGCCAATATTGCTTTTATCCCGAAAAATATAATCATCGAGTTTCCTCAACTATTTTCAAATTGTTCCCCCGCTTAATTGAAGTTGATGACATTCGAATAACGAGTTTGAATAATATCGGAGCTATGTTACATCCTACAGGATTATTATTAAATACAGGCACAATTTCTCGTCAACAACCTCTTCATTTTTATACTGAGGGAATGAGTAGGGAAGTCGCTAAAATCGTACAAGCTGTAGATAATGAGCGTTGCTCAATCATGGAAAAACTTGGTTTAAAACCACTAAGCTTTCTACAATGGGCAGACAATGTGTATAATGTTCGAGAAAAAGACTACTATACGACTTTCCAGCGAATTAAGAGTTATGAGACTATAACTGCTCCAAAATCTATGAACGTTCGATACATAACTGAGGATGTACCAACTGGATTAGTTCCAATCTCGTCGATAGGCAAATTTCTTGGTATACCAACCCCTGCAACTGATGCATTGATTAATATTGCAAGTGCATTACTGTCTACCAACTATAGGTCAATAGGTCGAACTATTGAAAATATTGGATTACCGAAAAATTTACTAGTGAGTTCAGAAAAAGATATTATGCAAGATGTAGAAATTGAAAATATTGCTCAGGAACAAGCAGAATTCACTCTTGAAGAAAATAAATCCAATTAATACCGCATTATTTTTTCTTTTTAACATTGATACTAATTTTTTTTAGGGTGCATAACCATAAGCAATAATAACCGACCCGTTGAGAAGGTAAATAATGACTGCAAAAAAAAAACCATCCTCGTCGAAAAAACATAAGAGACAACCATTTCGAGATACTCTAAAATTATATTTGACAGGGAAATCTAACCATCAAAAAAAAACAACGGAAATATTTTGGGGGAAAAAATTTGTATTCCTTATAATAGCATTCTTTCTTTACTCCTTTGTTTTAATCTCAAATTGGGACAATTATTTATTCGGAATTATTACTCTTAATAATTCATATGCACTTTCTGTTGCATTGGTATTTACATTTTTTGTATTTTCACTTATATTTCTCAACACTGCCTTTAAACGATTTATATTTGGTAAATATTGGTTTATTAAACAAGCTCCATTATTTTTTGGAGTCCTTTATGGGAGTTTTTTTTTATGGCGTTGGTTAATTAATTTGGGATGGAATTTACTTCCATCATTGCTGATTCTAGCCATGATATGGTTGATTATCCAAGGTGTCCGAGTGTATGACACATCAAGAAGATTTGCTAGTAGAGTGGAAGCTCGAATTCTTAAAAGGTATTCTTCAATCGTAAATATCTTAATCACTCTTATTCCATTCTTCATATTGATTGTTTTAACTGTTGGAGTCTGGTCTTATCGATATGGATTAGTATGGTTCACCCTAGATATTATTAATTTCTTAGGAGGGAATCCTTCCTCTGCGGTTTTAATGTATTCCGTTGAAATGAATATCATTTTGCCATCTCTATACATTTCTTTGATTGTTATTTTTGTCTTATTTGCAGTTGAGTTGATTATGACTAAAATGCGAGTAGAGAATCGAAGAATGGGAGTATTTGACAACTTTGCATATTCTTTAATAGTGTTTTTCATGTTTCTCTATTTAATTTACCAAATCTCTCTATATTTGTTGTTGCACTCTAATACTCAGATTGCATTAAGCAGTATTGCGGGAGCAACAAGTAGTACATCGTATTTTTTTATTTTTGACTTTTTAATTTCCATCGTCTTTTTATTCCGAGGAATTAGAGTCCTTGGAAGGAGAATCGGAGGCAATATTTTGTTCTTTAATAAAGATTCCATTATCATGATCCTACTTGGAACCATCACTGCACAAACCGCGTCACGAATACCTATTTTTTCTGCAATTCCATCACAAACAGTTGGTTCATTCCGTAATTTGATTACCCTTGATCATCTGCTGATTCCTGCTTTAATTATCTTATTCTTAGGATTGACAATTTTAATTTATTATATTCGCCCTCAAAAAACTTCCATGTTTTTGAGAACTCATAAGGGAATGGTTGACAGTGAAGAAGAAAATCGGGAAATCATATATAATTTCTTGAAACGAGAATATATCCGAAGAGGAGAGCGTTTTCCCTTAACAGATGTTGATGAACAACTAATGTCATTAACTGGAGCTTCAAAAACTACAATTCGTAACATAATTCAAAGAGATCTTGATTCACAATACATGGAATTAAAAATATCCACAATCGGAGCTCGAAAATTCATCGAATTTATTTCAATACACGAATCATACGAGAAGAAATCTTATGCTGAAGATAGAGTTAAGCAATTCATGTCCGAGCGTCTAACTGAAACTCTGTCTGCAGATAAAAAACGTAAAGATCTAGGGATTGCAAAAGGAGTCAGTTCTGATGTAGAAGAGCGAACGACATTTCTCAACGCTCTAGATTCGAGTTATAAAAAGAAATCCACAGAACCTCAAAGAACAGGAGATTTACGGGACATAAAGAGGATTCAAGATAAATTAGATGCTGAAGAACGGAAAAAACAAGATAAAAAGAATAAGAAAAAGAAGAATAAATAGAAATTATATAATTAATTTAGGTAAGACTAATGGACCATCCGGAAGAATCAATATCTTAACATCTTTTTTTTCGATCCCCAATTTTTCCCGACCCATTTTAATAGCATCTTCGACTGTTTCAGCATACAATAATCCTACATTACCGAGTTCTGATTCTTTCATAGAAGATACGACATAAACTGTGTGGTGCATCAATACACGAGACATGACTTGAATTTCCCATATATCTGGAACTTTTATTTTCCCGTTGAGAGCATTTTCATAAATATTTTGAGGCGAATCGCCGCTGTTTATTAGTTTTTTAAAGGATTCTTGACCTACTCCGTCTCTACATTCATTTACTGTGATTATAATTCCAAATTCCTTACAAGCTAATTCTCCGATAACCATACTTTTTACTGCTTGATAAAGGTTTAAATCTAAGGGAAATCCCCCATTACCACATATAACAATATCAAATTTTTGGGTAATTTCTTGAAAACAATCTTGTTTTTGAATTTGCACTAAATGGTTAAACACTGCGAAAATATTCCCTGCTGCCACATGTACAATCTCATGTTCTCGATTTAAAATTGCATTAATACAAAAATCCGGCTTGCATAATCGAGTTGCATCTATCATGTCTTCATGCAGAGCATTATTCTCTAAACCTCCGAATCGAGCATTATCTGAATGGATGTTTTTTGCAGAATGATTATATAAGATTGTGTTTTTTCCCGCAATACCAGGGACTATTGCTTTTCTTCCACCACTGTATCCAGAGAAGAAATGAGGTTCAACATACCCTGTCACAATACGAACTGTTGCTTCCACATATCGTGAATTGAGATAAATTGAATTTCCACTTTTGGTGTCACCAACATATTCCAATTCTATTTCATTGTTGGCGTCATGGAAAATTATATCAAATCGATTAATATGTTCTTCGCCAATCATTCTGTGCAATTCTTCTAAAGTGGGATTTCGATGTAGTCCCGTTGATATTAAAATTTTGACTTTTTCATCTTCAATATTCAGAGATTGGAATATTGCCGACAATGCATCCAGAAAGTATTTACTTGAAATTGGACGTGTGTGGTCATCTATTAAAATGACAATTTCCCCATCAGGCTTTTTTTTTAGTTTATTGTATAAAACTTGACTTAATGGTTGAGAATTCATTGGATTTTCTAGTACATCAAAAATCTCTCGAACTGGATCTTTCAAACCTAGATAATTTTTTGCTCTGATAACAGTTGTTTGGAATTCCTCTGGTACTGAAAAAGTTAACCCCGTTGATCCATAAAGAAATTTAACTTCCATCTGATAAAAACCTCTTCTTTAATGTTTTTTCAAGTTTATTTCGAAAGTCTGATTCGAATAGCATGCTTTCTTGTATTGCTTTTTCTTTATATTTTTCTCTAAGCAGTTTCCCCTTTTCTGCAATTAAATATCTCATTTCTATAAGATACGGGTGATTTTTTTGGTATAAAGCTGCTGGAAACCTGACAAAAAACACAAGGTACTGCTGAATTTCTCGAAAATAGAGTATTTGTGGTTTTAATAGAGCTTTTTGCTCTTTTGTGCGAATATCATCATGATAATGATCTAGAAGTTTTCGCAATAATTTTCCAAATGAACCAACATGATAACAATACTTTTCGTCGAATTTTTCTACTTCTTTTAATACAATCTGATCTATTAGCTCAATAATCTGATGATTCAATTCATCTAATTCTTCAATTGTGTTCTTACTGGAATCTATGTCATTCATAAGTCTTAGTAAGGTTACGGTAATTTCAGTAATAAATATACTCCATATAATACACATTCGATGTATTATGGCGATAATACCGAGATAAATAACGAATTTCGTGTTTTTTCTGAATATCAGTCTACATGATATGGTGATAATATTTGGATTATGAAGAAGTTAAAACCAAATTGCATGAAATTGAACATATGAGGGAGGAATCCGCTAAGAGGCTGCGGATTTTAGAGACTAAAAAACAAAGACAAATCAGAGAAATTGAAAATCGATTTGTAAAATTGGAACAAGAAACATTAAATCCAGTAGAAATCTTTGAAATTCAAGTATATAATGGTCTAATTCAAAATTTTGAGGAATTAGTTCTAAAAGAAATCGATTTAAAACGCACTGATTGTGAATACTGCCTATCTGATGAAGTGAAAACTTTTCGCAACACCATGGTTCAAGTAGAGATATTTCCCAAGGAGTTAATTGCACGATTAGATCAGGTTATTGATGGAAAAAAAACTATAGACGATATAGCATTCAAATTAGATGATATAAAAGAAAAATATCTCAAGCTATTACCAATATAGATGTTTTATTTTTGCTTCTCTTCATTTTCAAGGTCTAAATCGAAACATAAATCTGCAAAACGATTGTCCTTTGTGATCTTTATTATAGACTCTTGATTTTCCCCATTGGAAATTGCTTCTTTGATTTGAGTTATTTCTTTCTTTAATTCGCACGCATCTGTAGAGCATCCTTCTTCCCCTATTGCTTGTGTATAAAGGTTTTTTAAATTCAAGGGTTTGAGGATTGAAATCATCTCTTCGTATTTCTCTTTAGTGATTGCTTCATAAGGTGCCTGTTCATATCCGTGTTCAACGATAGGTAGTAGAGAAACACTTTTTAATTTGGATTCGTAGCATTCTAAGGCATATTTAATATCTTTAACTTCTTCTTTCTTGAAGGTAACAGTAATTGAAACTTGATTATCACTCCAATGTCGTTGGTATGCAGCAGCGTTTTCAAATTGCTCCCACATAGATACATCTGTTTTGGAACGAGCGAAATATTTCTCATGTATTGGAAATTCGACAACTACAGTATTTTTTGAATAGACATCAGGTTCAATATGATAACCTGCTTCTTTTAGAACTGGAATAATTTCTGCGTGATTTGTGGAAATTCGCATTCTTCGTATATAATATTCAGAATGTGGAAAGTGGATACCTGGAGATACACCAGGTAGCAGACTTACAGTTCCACTAGGTTTAACAGAGGTAATTTTTATTGATTTAGGAATACACAACCAGTCTGAATAAGTCTCATCTAGTGTTTTCAGATAATTATATCCTTTATCACACCAATCCAGAACAGTTTTTCTGCCATGTCTTACAAAAGCATCAATAATACCAGACTGAGAAGTACCTATACGCCTATTCTTACCCATAACTGCATTTGTATAGCCCCAATGGGTGTTTTCAAGAGTCACAGATTTCGCGTACAGATAAGCATATTTCAAAGTATCCTCATATTCTTCATAGGATTCATGTCTCGACGGGAATGTCTCCACAAGGCAACAAAGTTCGAAACTTTCTAGTGTTTGTTCCCCACACGGATTTACTCCTTTTGCTTTTTTATCCTTCCAATCAGGCTCTCCATTTATTCTAGAGTATTTTTGAGCATTTTCTAACCAAAAAACCCCGGGTTCTCCGTTTGTCGCGATACTTTCAATAATGGAATCATATTTCATTCCAATTGATGCAATTACAGAATTATTACTTGCCCATCTGTGATGTTTTAATAATTCTATATCTTGTTTCATAGTAATGAAATTCTTATCATCAATGCTTCCAAGAGCAATCTCTGCGGATCTACGCACATTTCCTGCAACCACACATTTTCCTATTAAATTAAAAATATCCACAATGTCTGTAGATGTAATAGCTTGTCCTACCTTTTCTAAGAGCATTTTTTTTATATCATCAAGCATTTCCTTCAGTGGTTCTGGTCCAGATGCAAGCCCACCAAAACCTTTGATAGGAGCTCCTTTTGGACGAATTTGAGAATAATCAAATGTTGGAATTTCTTCACCTTTAAAAAATCCATCTAATACTTTCCCTAATGCTTTTACCCAACCTTCACGAGAGTCTGGAATAGTATATATTTTTTTAGAAAGACTGGGTTGTTTGATAATGACTTTTCCTGCTCCTTTTGTATCAAAACCGACTCCTACTCCGAGCATTTGTGCATCCATATTCCATTGAAATGCCATTGCACCTTTGATGTCAATATCTTCGGTAGAACAGAATCCACAATTATTTAAACCCATAGAACCGTGTTTATCTATGAATGGAGTTCCCATTAACCATAGACCTCGACCAGGAGGACTAAATTTAAAATTCCACATTTTTATATACATTTTTTCTGCGGATTTTCTAGCTTTCTCATCGTCCCATGGTAAACCTAATTTGATGCAGTGTTCCTTCTGTAAAGAGAAACAACCTTCGACGACTCTTCTAGTTGTTTCAAAAAATTCTTCCGTGCGGTTTTCGTCTTCAATTTTACGTGCATATGTGCGCTTATAAGTGATATAACCTAATGGACCCCATTCTGGTTGGTTTCCCCGAAATTGATTAACGAATTCTTCACTTAAAACGAATTTTGTTCGCTTTTTCTTCTCCATTCTTTCATAAATATCTCGATATTTATCTAGTCCTCTGGATGTCAATTCTTCACTAATAAAATCTTTCACTGCGTATGTAGAAATGGATTTATATTGAAGACTAAGTAATCCTACAATTTTTCTAACAACAGCTTCTATAATTTCTGATGATATATCATCATCTAATCCTACATCTATAATCATACTTTTTCGAATTCGATCTAAGTCAAAAGGTTCTTTTTCTCCTTCGCTGTTTATAATGTATTCAGGTAAAATACTGTCTAATTCGAATTCTTTCATTAGGATTTCATCATTGTGGTCATTGATCAATATTTTTTACACCTATCGTATTGAACTAATCAATTTATCTTTTTGTGAAAACTTTATCAGCGCGACGACAAAATCGCTCTTTTTCATTTCTTGGGAAGTACATGCACATTTCATGGAATCATGATGTTTCCTATTTTATTATGGCATTATATGAATTTCAAACACAATACTGGCTACATTTATTGATTCCGGTTGGAAATTATCGTGATTTTAAGGAATCTCTTGCACGTGATTTTCGTTACTTGAGGTTCTGCCCTTCTAGAGAACCTTTTCTCCAGATTTCACTTCAATTCCAGTAATACAAAGTTTATGTAAATAAATATAAACATTT
>JAEOUK010000308.1 GCA_016839385.1 Promethearchaeota archaeon | reverse complement strand
GTTTTGGTTTGATTTCTCTATCTCTTCTAATTAGACGAGTCATAAGTACTACCTCGGTGAATTAAAGAGGAAAATAAAAGATTTCTCTCATAAATTACTCTAATTTTTTTATTGAAATTAAGAAATTTTCGAGATGTATTTTTGATCCTCTCTAAAGGAAGATAAAAAATTGTAGGATTATTAAATGAGAGAACATTTAATTCCAAAATTGCATTAGGTTTAATTATAAACACTTAAAGATAGCCAGCAGCATTTAATATCGAATATGCTTCCGAACTAATCCAAATATTTGGTTTATTTTTATTAACTCCCCCCCAGTTTACCAAAGAACTACCAGTACTAGCTGACTTTGAATAATAGTATTTTATTTCTGCAGGAAATCCTCCTTCAGGAAGCTCTTTGGATGCAACAAGATCCAATGCTTTCACACAACGGGAATCCTTTAAAAAACCACCTTCGTTCATAACTTTTAATGCTAGAAGAATATTATAACGCCAGTAGTAAGGAAAATGTAACTTGGTAAAAGAAATGCGATTTTTCCACAAAATCTCCTCTCCCGTAGATTGGTGAATGTATAAGTGTCTTTTAAGGAATACATCTACTGCTCGATTGATGGCATCTTTCACCTGATTTTTACGTGACAGTGGCAGATCGCTGTTTTTTTTGAGGTAGTGGATTATTCCTCTCAATGGGATTAAACTTTCATTATAAGAAGAATGACGTGCAGTTGGAGATTTATCGCAATTCCATCCTCCATCATCCCATTGATATTGAATTAAGCGATCAACTAAAGCTTCAGTTTTCTCTTTATCTGAAAGGCCCAAGCTAATTGAAAAATATAGCGCGTTTCCTTCTTGAGACGCACAACGTCGTACTTTTCCTTGAATTGTTCGTATTGAGTTTAAATGTTCTTTAGAAAATAGCCATGAATATACTTGCTCCATTAAAGGAATTAATTCATTGTCTTTTTCGGGATAATGTAATTCTGCAAGCAAGCTTAAAATCCAATGAGCGCCTTGCCATTTTTTGTAAGGATGTTGTGTATTTAATCCAGATAATAAAGTTTTAACTATGTCACTATTTTTAATTCTATCCTGCAATTCAAGCATTTTAGGATTATCTGGATCTTGAAGATCTACAAAACGAGCAATAGTATATCTAATTGAAGGCTCATTAGAATTCCTTAAATGTTCTAAATACTGTTCTCGAGAGGAGATCATTATAACTAAGTAGATTCTTACAAATAAAAATCATCATGTGATTTTCTATTTCAACAAAAAAAGAATGAAGTAAATTAGGGGAGATTATAAATTGATAATAGGTCTTCCATAACTATCTCTAAAAGTTCCAGTCAAGATTACGATAATATCAATGATCCACCCAATTCCAAATAATCCACCTGTTAATAACCACAATATTCCCATCCCAATTCTTCCAGCATAGAAATAATGCACTCCTAATACTCCAAAGAAAAACCACAATAAGATAAGGACCAACCTTGACTTAGGAGATACTTGATTTTCCGGATTATATGACGAATGGGTCGTAGGGGTTACATATACCTCAGTTCGAGTCGTATATGTTCGGTAGGTTTCACGCTTTTCTTGCGATTTTTGCTCACCTGATAGATCAGCTCCACAATACTCGCAAAATTTTGCATTTGTCTTTAATTCAGATCCACAATTTATACAAAACATCGTTATTTAGGATATAAGAACTAATCCTATTCAAGAATTGGGGGTCCAATATTTATCTGAAGTAAAAATCATTCATTTTCGGAGATTTTATAAATCAAATGTCATTTACAGATTAAGATCAACCCAAGTTGATCACTGTTTCTAATATAACAAGGAAGCTCAGAACAATGGATTGACTCAATTATTTTCAGAAACTTGGTTCCAATATATGGAACAACCACCTACTAGTTAGGGAACTGTACATCTCCTTACTTCTTTATGCTGTAAAGTAATGATATTAGAGCAGTTCTGATTCTAACGAAAATGATTGGATTCCTCTCGTGATGAGCTTTGAAGAAGTTTTAAGGATGTACAAAATTCATTTTTTTTTCTAATCTTTTATTCTTCAAATTAAAAAATCATAAATCACTATAAATATATCTAAGTGAATATAGAGGTGATTGTATGTCAAAACTCATATATATTCTATACTACTCGAAATCGGGTAGTGTAAAAAGCATTGCTGATAAGATAGTTGAACTTTTTAATGAACTAGATCCAGATGACGTGGAAATAAAATTTATGGAAGCTGAAAAAATTGAATTGCAGAAATTGAGAAATGCTGATGGATTTATAATAGGAACCCCTAATTATTTCAGTGCTCCTTCAGGGTATATCAAAATTTTCTATGATGAATTATTTCAAGATAAAAATTTGAAAGGTAAACCTGTTTTTTGCTTTGTTTCCCATGGTGGTAGTGGAGATATTCCAGAATTAATTACGATGAACAATTGGTTGAAATTAGATACAGTGGGACCTACTATTGTAGTAAGAGGAGAAAACATAAGAGATAAACACGAACAAGACATTTACGATAATTTAAAGGAAATGTTGAGGAAATTATAAAATTTTATTAGATGAAAGGAAATGGAAATTGACAGTGAAAAATATTGGAACTTCCTAGGAAATTTAGTAGGAACTTGGACGAGTAACATATCGGGTAAAGCTGGAAAAGGAAAAGGTACTTCTGTTTACAGTAGAGTTTTGCAATCCAATTATATCAAAGTTGAGAATCGTGCAGAATTCCCATCTCAAGAAAAAAACCCTAATGGAGAAATTCACGAAGACTGGGGATATTTTAGTTTTGATAAGGTAAACCATAAGGGAATCCTCAGAGTTTTTTATAGTGAGGGATATGTTACAAAATATGAACTTATCCGTAATGAACCTGCTATACTTGAATTTGAAAGTGTTCAACAAGAGAATTTACCTAGAAAATTTTTAGCGAAAATAACTCTTCATATGGATAACGAATCTGAACTGTCAGAAAAATTACAGCTCGCTCCTAACGGAAAAGATTACAATATTTGTATTGAAAATTCATGGAAAAAGCAGCTATAAAAATCAGAAATCAATTACAACCTTCACTCAATGATATTCAACTATTTTCTCATTAATCCTTCTTATAGAATGGAGTAGAAAAAATAGATAAATCCGAAGTGATTTTGGAATCTTGATCGAAAAGAAATGAATATTGAGGAAGAAGTAGCAGAATTAAAAGCTGAATTAATAAGACAGAATGAAAATGCCTCAATTTTGCAATACGCAACTAGCTCAGAATATAGAGCCCTTTTGAATAAAAATACGCAAAAAGTTTGTGAAATATGTGGAAAAGAATACAAATTAACTCATTTATGTGAAACTACATGGAAATTCGAATGGGATGAATTTTGGAAACATTTTAATGCATATCAAAAAGCAAAAAAGAACAACATAGAAAACTTACCAGTATCACAAGGATCTCAAGGAGTAGGGTCAATATCAAATAAGTCCCATCAAATCCAACCTTATCAACCTCAATCAACTCCTAAAAAGAAGAATAACAATTGTGTGGCTTGCATCTGTATAATAATTGCTGTTATTTTCATCATTTTTTTCTTTTAATACAAAGAGAGATTTCGAGTTAAGCATAAGGTCAGAAATATCATATTGCGTTGTGAAGAAATTAGCATTGATAACTTGATGTTGTTGATGTTCATCTACATCTTAAAATCATTCTTCTTATACATGGTTGAACCAGATTTTTTTTTTAAATAATTTACATCTTCAAGATAATTGAGTTTGTCCATTAATGCCTTAATCTCATTCTTAGTATTTATGCCCATCTTTGATGCAATTGTTTTCATTGATTGCCAATAATCCGTTATAACCTCGGATATTGGTTTTCTTATTGTTTTTTTCGACATACACAGTGGTTCGTACTTATCATATAGAAAACTTGGTCTTTCAAAATTACAATCTTTACATGATGAAAGAAAATAAGGATTTGATTTTCCACAATGTTCACAAATCCAATAGATTTGGTCCTTGCTGGTTATCTTTGGGATCATAACAGATTTCTTTTGTTTATCGGGCTCAATATCAAGACAATTTAAATCTTTCATAGCATCTTTTACATACTTTTGAAACTTGTCTACGATGAATGTATTTTTTTCACTCATGCTAAGCCCTCAAAATTGTATAAATACAGTTTTGTCAGTCTAGTATTTTAGTTTACAGTTAGCCTTCACTAGAACATATAACCTCTAGTATTCTCGAGCTTTATGTAATATCTGATTCATTCCGCATTATCCCATTCACACTTTTTCGATCAGTTGTAGAATTATGGTTTTTTTGTTAGGAACAATTATAAAATTCAACTGGTAAGATAATTATGGAAAGCTCAATAATTGGGTAGATGGGAGTAAATAAAATGGATATTGAAGAAGAAATTGCTGAATTAATTGCTGAATTAGAAAAACGTAACGAAGATCCAAAATTAATCAGATATGTAAAGAGTTTTGATTACAAATATTTGCTAAAACGTGAAGAAACAAAGATTTGTGATGTCTGCGGAAAAGAGTTTAAAATAACTCATCTATGCGAAACTGAGAAAAAACTTAACTGGACCGAACTTTGGAAGAATTATTCATCTCAATCATCTTCAAACCAAACCTATACTGCAACAAAAACGACTGTAGCACCTAGTACAACAATAAGTCAATCACCTATTATACTGACAGGAGAAGAAGACCCAACAAAAAAAAATCCTTCCTATACAACCAGTACAACGCAAAAAGACGAGAGTAATCCAGCTGCAGTGGTTGGGATCTGTTGTTGCTTCCTCTTGGTTATTGTTTTGCTGGTAGTATTTATTTCAGGATTTTAGAAGTCTCATAACGTAACAAATAGAAATTGTATGAACATAAAATTTTTCATTATTTTATTCTAACTTGATGAGATTTTCATTAGGCGCTTCAAAAATTTCACCACAATGGGGGCAAAATTCTGCTACAACTAATAATTTCACTCCGCATTTTGGACAATATTGCTTCTTTCGTTTTCGGTGTTTCTTCTTAATAGTATTTTTATTTTTTACATAGTAATATAAAACTCCAAATAAAGCTAGCCCTCCAAATAGATATACGATAAGCCATGTTAAACTCTCGAAATACACTTCTGTGCTTTCATATGTGACAATAACGGTTCCATCAGTTATTTTCCAAACAATATACAATTCATTTTGATTATCGCAATTACCATCAAATAACCTAGCTGGTTTCATTCTGCCCGAATCCAACAGATTGAAAGATAAAATCTCATAATTTTGAGGTATACCACTGTCCATTAATGTATCATACCCACATCGATCTACCATGTATATAGTTGCGGAATAGGAATATTGTTGATATCCATCCGTTTCATAAGATAATTGCCAGTAATCACGTCGAGTATCAGCTTTGAAGTCCATAACAATCCATTGACTAGGAGAACCGTACATTTTTGAATCCAATGAAATTCTACGAGCAGTAATATAATTAAATGTTAACCAGAAAGCTGCCCCAACTATGAATAAAGATAAGAATACGATTAACCCAGCATGCTGTTTCTTTTTCTCCATATATTAGATAGTTTACTTGAAAATATAAATTGCTATGAAACAGATTATCATGTTTTCTAATCAGAAGTTTATAGTAGCTGATTTGTGAATTTTTCAATAATTGATATAACAAAAACTCATGAAATTAAATATATGAAAATCTATTTTATATACTATTGAGGTAGTACGTGAGGGAAAAATATTGAATCGAAAGAAAACCAATAAGATTTTTAAAGTAATTGGTTTAGGATTAATTTTATCCATGGTTTTAGGAGGAGTGGTTTTTAGAAATTTACCCCAAAAAATACCTAGTGAAAATCCTGTAGCAAGTGACATTGTTTCATTAGACTGGGTACAATATATGGGAGGAAGTGAAGGAGAATATGGATATAGTCTCTGGGCAAATGAAACCGAAGTATATGTCGTTGGAACCACATTCTCAGCAGGTAATTGGGCTCAGACTTATATAGCAAAATATGATTCAAATGGTAATCATCAATGGACTAAATATGCAGGAGGTGCTCAAGACGATCGTCTCTACAAATTAGTAGTTATTGGACATTATATCTATGCATGTGGAACCACGGACAGTTATTCCATTTATGGGAATTTAGATGCTATGTTAATGAAATGGGACGTTGATGGTAATTTTTACTGGCGTAAAGTGTGGGGTACTACGGGAGAAGACAGAGCATACTCAATTGTATTAGATGGTTCTGAATTATATATGACAGGTATAGCTGATGACGATGTCTTAATCAGTAAATATGATCTTGATGGAAATCAAATTTGGGACGTTCGTTTTGATAGCACAGGAAATGATAGTGGTAGAGATCTCTGGGTAAACAGCTCCGATGTTTTTATTTGCGGAGAAACCGACGCATACGGTGCTGGGGGTAAAGATTTCCTACTAATTAAGTATGATTCATCTGGAACTGCCTTTTGGAATACAACTTGGGGAGGTTCTCTCGAAGAAGTTTGCACTTTAAATTCTATTTGGTCAGATGGAACTTACTTATACACTACGGGAGGTACTACAAGCTACGGAGTGGGGGATGAAGATATGTTTTTGATCAAGTGGGATATGAATGGAAATCAACTTTGGAATCTCACAAGAGGAGGGGTAGATTTTGATAGGGGAATCTGTATTACGGGAGATGTGAGTGGAATCTATTTTAGTGGCGTATACAGTAGCTTGGGATCAGAAGAAGTAATAATATTTAGATGTTTATCAGATGGGACGATCCTATGGAATCAAACTTGGGGAGGACCTGCGTATGATCATGTCAGAGATATCGGAGTAGTGGGATCGAGTTTATATATCACAGGTTGGACCTATAATTACATCGTAGGAGACCAACCAGATATTTTTTTGGCTAAGTGGTTTGTGTTACTCGAACCGAATATCAACCTTGAGGCGCCATATGGATTGTATCAGCCTGGAGGAGCATTAGTAGACATAGAAGTTATTGATGATG
>JAEOUK010000056.1 GCA_016839385.1 Promethearchaeota archaeon | reverse complement strand
TTGTTCCTCCCAGTTTCGGATTGTTATCTCGGAAAAAAACTATTAACAAAATTACGCTACCAAAAATATAACACGTGAATAAAATCGTTGCTATTGGAAAATGAATTAATCTTAGATGAAATAAAGAGCCAAATACCATAACTTCTGCATCAGCTATGAATGCAATCAAGAACATTCCTGCTGAACTTGTCAAATATAACCCTTGGAACCATTTCGATAATTTTGGAGATAAATGGGAAATTTTTCGGTAAATATAGAATGTAAAACTGATCAAAGATATGCAACCAGCCAAAAGAGATAATGAAAATCCCCACCACCCTTCTGTATTTAACACATAGTTTCCTAATGTGCTAATGCTGTGTGTCATGATAGAATAAGACTCCGGATACAGCATATATGCAGCAAATAATCCTCCTAAGAACAAAAAAAGGAATGCAGGTAGGAACGTACTAATCAGGAATTTCTTAGAATAATTTCCAAGCATATAATCTCGAAATCGATACTCTTTCCATGTTTGTGCATCTAACTTCAATTCTCGAAATTGATTTTTTACAAATTCATTAAAATTTTTCACCTAAAATATCCTCATTTATATGGGTAGAAATTCCATTATCTTTTTTGATTTGTTTAAAAAATAGAAAATACCATCGCTTAAAAGTGAAACGGCAAATATTATATGCTTTTTGCTTGAAAGAATAGATAAATTAATGTTTATTTCAATAAAGAAATGAATAAAAAATAGTTTAACTAAACTAATTACAAAATACTATAGTCTTTACTTGTGTAATTCTTTTTAATACGAACCTTTCCATCGACAAACTCAGAAGCCAGTTGTCCGCAATTAGAACCAATTTGATTTTCTTCCCATTCACCGATACTAACTATAGTTTCGAACCCAAGGTTACGAAATCGTTTCACTAATTCGAGATCATGCTTGTTTTCTTCAGTAATACGGGAATTCAACTCATACATAATTGCTTTATTGGTGGGATTTACCGGAGTTAATTTAATCAAAAATTTATTTGGTGTAAAATATTCCGCAATCTTTGTAGGCTCGATTACGGAATCCTCTGCAACTGCAAAATTTAATGTGATTTTTCTATCTCCCTCAGCATGCCAGCGTTCACCAAATTCAGCAATTTCAGAGAACTTCCAAATATCACGAGGTATCCATTTCTTTCGAACTTCGGGATCTGAGCTGTGAATGGAAAATTGAAGTTGGAACTGACCATTTGAATATAAATTGTTTTTGACTTTTAGTAATTGATCAAAAAATTCATGAGTATGGGCGGGAGCAACCGTACTAACTACTGGAAGTAATCCTGGTGCATCATATATGTAGGGTAATTCTGATAAAAATGGGATCACATCTGGATTAAGCGAAGGTTCTCCCATACGTGCAAATTGTATTTTCAATTTATTGACGGGTATTTTCTTATTTGGGAACCGTTTGCTAATCATATGGTCTAATTGGGCTAGCATAGCATCTTTAGGTACATATCCTTGGTAATATTCTCCTGAATCGCACATCACACATTGCATTGGGCATCCAAATAGTGTGCTTAGTATTAATACCCATTTTTCTTCCCGAGGTATAGGAGGTTGAACACTTTCAACAAACTCTAAAATCTTCTCTTGGTATTTTGCGACATATAGTATCGCAAGATCTTCTTTTCCATAAGTTCCCAGAATTTCCAAAGGATTTGTTGACATAATTGTTCCTATTTTATTCATATGTTTTTGTCATTTATGAAACATTGCAGTGATTTGCATTGCAGCTTTAATCCCATCTCCCATGGCAATAGCTAATTGTCGATACTTCTGGTTCTTCACATCTCCTATAAACCAAATTTTTTCTATCTGTTCTGGGTATTCACGATAATTGTTTCGATTCGAATCGAATTTATCGATATAAAATTGACTCAATTTTTGAGATAAGAACGATATATTGGGCGAACGTCCGACTGTAATAAATAATCTGTCAAATTCTTTTATTACTTTTCCCTCTGTTGATTCAAGTTTGAGTTTCAGATTATTTGGATTTAATTCGATATTTTTCACACGTATATCAGTGATTATTGAAATGTTACTGGAATCTTGAACTCTTCGTTGTAACAGCGATAATGCTGAGCTTTTCTTTCTCCTCTGGAGAATTTCTATGTTACATGGATGTTTACTCAAGTTTAACGCATAATCATAAGCAGCATCTCCTCCACCAACAATTCCGAATGTCATACTTGGTTCAATATCGGTGAATTTGTAAATATCATAATAAAGAAGTTTAGCAGAATGTCCTTCCTCTTCTCCAGGAACGTGCAATTTATTAGGTATAGTTCCCGTTCCAACTACTAAATATTCACATCTATACACTTGTTTTTCAGTTTTTATTACGAACAGATTTTCTTCTTGATGTACTCCAAGAACATTTTCCTTTACGACAGGGATTTTGAATCTCTCAAGAGTATCCACCAAGATTGATGCTAAATTCTTACCTGTAACACCTTTTGAGTATCCAACTAAATTTTCAATCAAGTTTGCATTCTGAATTAAACCACCTATCTCTTTAGTAATCACTAATATGGGAATTCCCGCTCTAGTTAGTTGAACTGCTGCTGAAATAGAGCTTGGACCACAACCCAAGATAATCACATGATGGAAATTTTTAGTTGAAGTTCGAGTATTCATTTTTTTTCACATTTTTTTCAGTCATACTATAGATTTAGATGATAAACAAATTCCAAATCCATGGGAAATAGCACGTATAGAACCCACATGTAATAATTCATTGTACGTTGCTGTTCCGTCAACGAGCATGAATACTTTATAACCAAGCATAAATGCATCCCTTGCAGTACTTTCACAACATAAATGAGTAAGCACTCCGGTAATGACTAATTGAGCGACATTCATGGATCGGAGGAACCCATCTAATTCTGTATTAAAAAAAGCGCTATATTGATGTTTTATCAATGTTTTACTCCTAGAAGTATTCAATTCCGCAATGATTTGAGATTTTTCTTCAGTTTCCAATATCGGATCTCTCCACCAGGTACCCATCATATCTCGATCGGAAGTTTCTGATATATGCCTACTGAAAATGGTTGGACGATTATGAGAACTAAAAAAATCGATTGCCTTTTGGATATTAGAGATAATATGAGGAGCTGAAGGAACAAATGCATGAGAATTTTCATCAAGGAACATCTTCTGCATATCAAGTACTAAAAGAGCTGCATTTTCTGAAGAAAAACGGAAAGGAAGATGGCTTTTACATTCTCTTGCTATCTCAATCCACCATTTAATTTTTTGCACAGCAATATCAGAACTATAGTAGATTTCCTTGTTCATTCCATAGATATTCTACTTACTCAAATAATTAAGTTTTCGAATAGGATTAGAAAATAAAAAAATACTAGTTAAAACCCCATAATCCTAAAATGTCTAAGATAATGGGAATTCCCATCAAGATAGCAATTATAGCAAGCAATTTCTTCAATATTCCACCTTTTACTTTCCTTGAAAGAAATGTTCCAAGAAATGCTCCTATTATGGATGCGATTCCCATTGGTAAAATAAAATCCCATAAAATTAGTGCAGAACCTGCACCAAATCCTGGAAAATCCCACGGGATTAGTGGAAAAATCGCTGCTGTTAAAAATCCAAACAAATTTGTGAAAATCATGGAAAATTCCGCTGTTGCAACAGCGATCAAAGGAGTTATTCCAAGAAGAATCATAGTTGATGTATAAACAGTTCCACCCCCCATACCAACACTACCTGCTACAAATCCACCAAAGAATGAGGATATTAATGAATATATCCATTTCTTTTCATTTTTCATGAAGATTTCATGCTCTTTATCAAGGAATGAAGAACTGACTTTTGCCCCAATTTCATTATCTCTAGCTCTAGGCTTTCGAATTAGTATTAAAGTAGCAAGAACCCACAGTGTAAATATTACCATGATTTTTAAGACATTAGGGAAAAATTCATCTAATATATCTGCTATTCCTTTTCCTACTAAGACTCCTGGAATAGCAAATACATCATAAACCAAACCTAATTTCCAATCGATACATTTGTGTTTAGCATATCCGATTGTAGCTGATATAGTAACAAAAACCATACAGAATAAGGAAATTGTGCGTGCTTCAGGAACGCTAAGACCAAAGAATGCAACGAGAAATGGGACGATTATAACGCCACCTCCGATCCCAACCATGGACGCAAGGAAGCTGATAATCAATGCAATCGAAAATAAAATAATGAAAGTCCCAACTGTTAAATCCATTACCTATTCAATCCTTTACTCGTTTAAGAATGTGACCTTTCCGCTATCTAAATCATATAAAGCTGGAATTATACATGGCATGTGGCATTCATCAACCAGTTCAGTTAAGATTTCTCTTAAATAAGCTACTTGATTAAGGACATTGTCTTCCCATTTCATTGTTTGGAAAAATTTAAACCATTTTAATGGTTCTTCTCCAGTTCTTTCTTTCAATTTGGTAAGAGTGTCTCCTAACTCCGTGGATAAATGCTCAATTTTTTCATCATTCTTCAATATTGACATTCCACATCGTGTGTGACCTAAAATTATGACAAATTTTGCTTTTAATTCAAATATGGATACTAATAAAGAACGCAATATGTCTTCTGTAATAACATTTCCTGCATTTTTCAATACAAGGACCTCTCCTGGTTTTGCTTGAAAAATTCGTTCTACTTGGACTCTTGAGTCTATACAAGCTAATATTACAGTTTTTAATGAATCATTTACAGTATTAGATCCATCTTTTTTCTTTATCCATTCTTTATTTCGAGAAAGAAACATCTGTTTCAAATCTTCCTCATTTATTGAATCATCGCAGTAACATATACTCTCATCAGACATAATAATCACATTGATGTTTAAGAAAGTCTAATTTAGGAATAATAAAGAGTTTTCCAAGTCAATAGAAAGAAAAAAGAATTAATAAAAAAGTGATTTTTTAACGTTTTGGTTGTCTAACAAAATAAGCGATAGCAATCGCTCCTAATGAGAATACACCCATTATGATAAATACACCTATAAATCCAATGCTTGCGCTTAAAGCTGATGCTAATAATGCACCCGAGATTCCTGCGATACCATATGCTGTGAAGACAATGCCATAATTAGGACCTAAGTTCTTCACCCCGAATGTATCAGCGGTAGCTGTTGGATAGAGAGAGAAGTTTCCACCGAAGCAAAAGTATATTAGATTCACAACAATAAAGAACATCGTTGCGGAACCACCAACAAAAGGCAAGATAATCATTAATACTGCTTGTGAACCGAACATTGCATACATTGTTTTCTTATAACCAATCTTATCTGCTAGGAAACCCCATGCAATACGGCCTAAACCATTGAATAAGGCTGCTATTGATCCTATTAATGTCAAGAATCCGTCCTTATCAGCCAACGTAGTCAAATTTTCGGGTTGTTGTCCAAATACTTTGTAATTGCCAATGGTAAACAATCCAGCGGCTGCAGTAAGAATAAACATCGCCCAAATCATCCAGAATTGAGGAGTTTTTAAGGTTTCTTCCCGTGAAAATTCAGTATTCACAACCTCTCCACTTGCATTTTTCACAACTGGAGGAGTATAACCTTCAGGTGACCATCCCTCAGGAGGGTTTTGTAACAGTATTGAACCACCAACTGTCATAACGAGGTATATTAAGCCTAATAGTAAGAATACATATGGGGTTCTTGCAAGGATTGATGGATCATCAAAATAATTTTTTCCATCCAAGAGATTGGTAGCTTGTAGTGCATTTGGATTAATGAATGCTTTAATAATTAAATTGAAAATAAATGCACCTGCACCAAAACCTGCGACAGCAATTCCATTTATAAGCCCTTTTTTGTCTGGAAACCATTTAGCAGCGCACGCAATAGGTGTTACATAAGCGAAACCAATTCCTACTCCGAAGAGAATTCCATAAGTGAAGAATGCACCAATAAATGAGCTCATGAAAGTCGTGAGGATTACTCCCAAACTCATTAAAACTCCACCAACCATCCCAATGATCATTGGTCCATATTTTTGCTGCAATTTACCACTAAAAATCATGGTTACTGCAAATGCAAACAAACCTACTGCAAAGATATATTGTGTATGTACATAACGAATAGCTGGATTATCTACAAGTAAAACCGAGGTAAAATAAGGAGTTAAGACTCCCCATGAATAAATAGTTCCAAGTGCTAATTGAATCAATACAGCACCAATAACTACTATCCAACGATTCGTAATTTTTATTTTGAACATTCTAATCAACCTTTATTAGAAATATCTAGATTCAGATATTGTGTTACTGTCTATGCGATTATAAAAAAACATTTCTTCTTATGATAATCATGGGTAAATTA
>JAEOUK010000307.1 GCA_016839385.1 Promethearchaeota archaeon | reverse complement strand
TTCTAATCGTGGGCGCTAGTAGAAACGAATTCACGTTTAACTGGCAGATCGTGAAAAATCTAAGAGAATTAATGTATAAGGGAGAAATCTATATCATTAATCCAAACGCTGACGATATTTTAGGCGTAAAATGTTATGACTCGTTGGAATCCTTACCAAAGATACCTGATTTATGTATTATTTTATTAATGAAAAATATTGAAGAAACACTGGTTGAATTGGCAAAATTTGGCATTAAATACTGCATAATTCAATCAGATATTAACGTATCAGATAATCCTGAAAAAATTTTGGAAAATTTGAGAAAAATTTCTGAAGAAAATGATATTATAATAATTGGTCCTGGAAGTATCGGATTGATTAATACGTCAAATTTCTTCACAACATCCATTATTCCTGTGCGAAGGCATATTATTCAAAATCACAGGAAAAACCGAACAAATGGGTCTTTGAGTTTTTATGCACAATCTGGAGGATTATCAGGAGCATTAGGGTGGTGGAATCCGATTCAAGAGTTTCCAATTTCAAAAGTAATTCATATTGGGGAATCTGTAAATGTATCTTCAGCAGAGGTGATCCAATATTTGTTTGAAGATTTAGAAACTCAAGTGATAAGTCTATATTTGCGCACATTAACTCAAGAACTTGTAGAAGTGATTCGAACACACGCGTCTCGTAAACCAGTTTTATTCAAATATGTGGGGTCCCAAAACCGTTTATTAGATGATCTACGTTCAACACTAGCAATCGAAGTGATCAATTACGTCGAGCTTTTCGAATTTGCTAAATTATTTTTGTGGTGTCCTCCCCCCAAAGGGAATTCCATTGGAATTATAGGACCATCTAGTGGAGCAATTCATCTTGTTATTTCAGAAATGAAAAATACTGAATTAAATTTAGCAACTGAATTGAATCCTCAGACTCGCAAGCTCATTTTAGACAGAGTTGGTGGTTCGACAAGTTTAGAAGGTAATCCAGTTGATTATTGGCCGCCAAAAAAATTCATTGGAACAGATGTTTGCGGTGTATATTACGTTTCTAGTAATGCATTATTAGAGGATAGTAAAGTCGACGCATTATTCTTAGCTCTTGAATTCTTCTCAGAAATAGAATTTGATTTTGGTATCTTTTCATCCATACAAAAGAGATTTCCACATAAACCTATTATTGCTGTTTTAATAATGGCTGAAAAAGAGGGTCGTGAACGAATAATAGCTTGTTCCAACCAATTGCACATTCCAGTTTTCGTGGATGAAGTTGAGCGCGCAATTCGAGCTTATTCTGCTTTTGTACAATATCATCTAAGGAAATAAATCTATAAAAATAAAAATAAAAATAAAAAATTTAAAAAATCGATTTCAATTCTTCAGGTATTTCTTGATCAGGAGCTGCTATGACTAAGAAATTTCGAATATTGCATTTTTTACATTCATTACCAACGAAAAGGTAAAGCTTGAATTTGTTTAAGTCTTTTGCTGTCATTAACCAGACTTTTTCAACATTGGACTCGTGTTCACAAGCTTTGGGAAATTGCCACTCATCAATATCAGGAAATCTCTTTTTTGGATCTTTTAACTCTTTCTGAGATGCATCGTTAAGAATTTCATCCAGTTTGGTAGTATCTTTGAGTTCAACTGGTGTATAATCGCCTAATATTAGTTGTTTTTCTTCATTATATACAACATCACGTAATACCATGATTATATCTTCAATTTCTTCATGACCAGCCTCATTAAAAATCGGATCGATGAATATATCAACTAAATCTTCAGGTACATCCATATCTGGCAAAATCGCTAATATGAATGGATTAACACTGCATTTTTTGCATTTTTCTCCAATCATGAGATAGAATTTGAAATCTCGATGAGTATTTGGAGTAACTTTCTGTATTTCTCCAACTATGATTGGTTCTCCACAGCTGCATTTGATCTCATCAAAGTCCTCTAAGTTTTGAATAACTGATTCCGGATTATCAATTCGTTCGAAAGATGAATTTTCTAACAAAGATTCTGCAATCGGTTTATAGATTAATTGTACATAATCCAGATTGCCTGTAATAAGTGAACCATCATCCTTATACTTCGGATTTTTGATAATTATAAATTTATCATTTGTAGAATCCTCAGAGTCTCCCAAATCCATATTAGAAATCGCAGTTGAAACTCCAACTCCTCCTGGTCTGATAGAAGTTGGGACTTCAAAAGGATCAATGTCCTCAGGATATTCAAACATGAAGACATATTGTATTTGTTCTTGCTGTATTTTCTCTTCAACTAAGACTAAATTCAAGTAATCACTAGACATCAAAGGAAATTGCAGTGTTTGCAAGGGAAATCTTTCTTGAAGCATATATTCTCTCGCATCATCTAGTAATGTCTGAATGAAGATTTTAATTCTGCTAATCTCTTCATATATTTCCTCTTGTAACTCTTCGCGATGCATATATTTGAATTCATTCCATTTTTGTTGCATTTTCTTCTTGATGAAATTTGGAACGAAACAAACGGGTAAAATTAACAAGAATGAATACATTTGATATTGACGAAGAACAGGGATATAGAAGATGAATATGGTGCCAATTAATGCTCCCATAATTATCATATTTATACGATTGAACCGTTTCAAATATGGGGCTTTAATTTTATTTCGTTTTGCAACTTCCTCAGATTTTTCTTTAATTGTGAATGCTGCCTCTCGAATTTCTAATCTTTCATATTCTGATCGTAATTTAGAAATACGTTCTTTTTCCATTGCATTAGCGCTTTCAACATCGAGGAATTTTTCTGTATGACTCGAAATATAATTGTCATAAATTTTTTGTTGAAATATAAAATCAAAACTCTCTTCCGAAATCCAATCGAGGAATCTTACGGTTAATAACTCCTTTTCCAAATAACTTCGGATTCTGGAACTGATTTGTGTACCAGAACCAGTTCTAGGAATCTCCTTCGAATCAGCTTCTTCCTCTTCTGGTTTTTCCTTTCGAAAACGGTCTCTTAATTTTTTAAAAATCTGTATTCACCATGCTTGCTAAATATTAGGCACTAATTAATGTTTTTCAAAAAGGATTTTAGTATCATTGTTTAAGTATGTGAATTCTTCCCGTAATCGTTATTCTCAGAAAAATACAAGAATGATAGGTAGCTGAACACAAAAAATTAGTAAATTTTGAAAAACTTATGTAATATTATTGAAAAAGTGCCCGAATCCATTGAAAGAGCATAAAGATACCCCAAACTATAATGACAACACCTGCAAGGAAAAGAGTATAAACAGTGGTTCCTTCCTCAGGAGAAGTAATATAATCTTGAAAACGTTTTCCTTCATGACTTATTTCTGCACTTTCTTCTTCTTCTTCTATTAATTCTTGTTCCTTTAATTTTTTCATTTGATGACGTTTACTAGTTATATACATTCCAGTTGCCCCAATTAAAACTAAACCTAACCCAATTGGAGCTGCCCATCTAACAAATTTTTCTGTTTCAGGAATAAAATTAATAAGCTGAAATTGGAAAAGGAACGCAGTAAGGAACAGAATTCCTCCAACACTGAATACTATCGTAAAAAAAATTCTATGGGTCATCTGTTTCATGATTATCAACCTATTTGAGTGATTTACAAAATTGATGGCAATATTTTAATTTGGTCATAAAAAAAATGAGATTTTAAATAATTTCCAATTCATTACCGATTTTCTTCAGAGCAGAAATCGCATAATCTAAATCTTCTTTTGTTAATAATGCATTCATCTGAACTCTGATACGTGATAATTCTCGAGCTACCATCGGATACACAATAGGAGTGGCGAAAATGTTTTCTTGAACGAATAATCTTTCCGCAAGTTTCTGTGCTTTGCCTGGGTCTCCAACAATTAGTGGTATGATGGGAGTAGCAGATTTTCCAGTATTGTAACCTAAATCTTGTACTTCTTTTTTGAAATAATTAGTATTCTCCCATAGTCTCTTATTGTGTTCTGGTTCAGTTGCAGCAACTTCTACTGCAGCTATACATGCAGCTACCATAGCGGGGGGATGTGCAGTGCTTAAAAGATACGACCTGCTTTTATTAGTTACAAATGAAATCAAATCTTCAGAACCAGCAACAGTTCCACCAAATACTCCAAAACCTTTAGACATAGAACCTCCTTCAACATGTACTTTATGCTGTAAATCAAAATGTGCAACGATTCCACGGCCACCCCCTAATACTCCTTCTCCATGGCAATCATCGACATATACCATAGCTCCATAAGGTTCACAAGCTTTAACAATTTCAGGCATGGGAGCAATATCTCCATCCATAGAAAATACTCCATCTGTTATTACAAGAATTCGGCGAGCTCCTGCTTCATCTGCTTTATTTAATTCTTTTTCTAAACCTCCTACATCATTATGGGGGTAAACTCCACGAGTTCCTTTTGTCAAACGAACACCATCAATAATCGAACCATGGTTTAGTTCATCAGAGATCACAAAATCCCCTTGACTAATCAAAGTCGGAATCACACCTTGATTAACTGCAAAACCCGTTTGGCATAAAAGAGAAGATTCTACCCCTTTATATTTAGCAAATTTTTCCTGAAATTCCCGAGTTAAATCAAAAGTACCTGCAATAACCGGAACTGCACCTGCTCCTGCACCATATTTCTTAGCTGCATTAATTGTAGCTTGTACAATTTTTGGATGTGTTGCGAGTCCAAGGTAATTGTTAGTATTTAGCATCAAAACTTTCCTTCCATCCACTACGGCATGAGGTTTTGATCCTGTCTCAAGATGACGGATGATCCATTCCAAATTTGAGTCAACTAAAATGTCATATTCTTCCTTAAGAAAACTAGTTGGATTGCGTTTCATGGCTAACTATTCAACAAAATCGAAAATAAAATTTGTGGTGAGAATTAGAGTATGAATTGTGCTAATTTTTATTATGATTCTAGATTAAGTGATTCTATGTTATTGGAAACGAATTGGACGAAGAAAAAAGGCAGGATGCAAACTCCTTGGTTTGATGATGTAGATCCAAACAAAACTTTTCCCGAATATCCACGACCACAGATGGTTAGACAGAATTGGATGAATCTTAATGGTCTATGGGAATATGCCATTACTTCGTCAAAAGTGGAAACCATCGAGAAGTATCAAGGTCAAATCTTAGTCCCATTTCCAGTGGAATCTTCTCTTTCAGGAGTAATGAAACCTTTATTGCCTAAGAATAGATTATGGTATAGAAAAGAGTTTAAAATTCCAAATAATTGGAATAAAAAACGAGTTTTATTGCATTTTGGTGCTGTAGATTGGGAATGCTCAGTTTGGTTAAATGGATATGAATTGGGATCTCACAAAGGGGGATATTCTTCTTTTACATTCGATATCTCAGAATTTGTAAGCTTTTTAGGAGAAAATGAAATAGTTGTAAAGGTCTATGATCCCACCGATAAAGGCAGACAACCGTATGGAAAACAAACATTAAAACCAAAAACTGTATTTTATACTCCAACATCGGGGATTTGGCAAACTGTATGGCTGGAAAATGTATCTGACACCTATATCGACTCTTTCAAAATAATACCTGATATAGATAATTCGACAGTGACTATTGAATCAAGAATTATTGGAAAATCTTCAGTAAATTCAGTTCTATCTGTAAAAATTACTAAAGATGGAAAAGAAATTACTTCTAAAGAAGCTCCAAGAGGTGAATCAATTACATTAGCAATTAATAAACCAAAACTGTGGAGTCCAGAATCTCCCGAATTATATGATATGAAGTTAGCTCTTTCATCTGATGGAAAACCTCTCGATCTGGTTGATACCTATTTTGCAATGCGAAAATTCTCATTGGAAAATGGTCCTTGCGGGATACCTCAATTTTTTCTAAATAATAATCCTTATTTTATGATAGGTCTTTTAGATCAAGGGTTCTGGCCTGATGGATTATATACAGCCCCTACGGATGCAGCATTATTATGGGATGTCGAAATGACAAAAAAATTTGGCTTTAACATGATACGGAAGCATATTAAAACCGAACCAGCTCGTTGGTATCATTATTGTGATAAGCTTGGAATTATTGTTTGGCAAGATATTCCAAATGGTGGAA
>JAEOUK010000306.1 GCA_016839385.1 Promethearchaeota archaeon | reverse complement strand
GATCTAACAATTTATAAATTTCCAGTTGTTCCACTCGCTTAAGGGACAATTTCGGTTCTCTTATGAAATATGAGGCTATTTCGACATCCTTTTCAAGGTCATTTATTTCAATATATTCTAAATCATGCGAAGTAACTATACAACGAGGTAAGTACACTTTTTTTCCCAACCTAATACTTTGTTCAATTAAGCTGTCGGTGTAAATTTCGAAAGATGCTTTTTTCGAGGCAAAAAGGGCTAAATTTTTACTAATTAAATATAAAGGAAATTGCAGGACATTTGAAATCATATTTGAGGAAAAATTATAATATTTAAGGTCGTTGTTGAGAAAAATCTCCATTTTTTTTGTTTTTATTTTTTCTCTGACTTCGTGCTTTTTCATGTGTTAAACGATCCTTGATTACTAGCAAACTTTATTTTCCCAATATTTGAATTCTTGTTATGGAAAATGAGTTAGAGCAATATTTAGATAGAGTAATATGTTCGGATTGCGTGAATATTTTATCGCAGTTTCCTAAAAATTGTATTGATCTGACTCTAACTAGTCCTCCTTATGATAATTTAAGAGATTATCAAGAATATTCTTTTAATTTTAAAGAAATAGCTCGTGAATTGTACCGAATAACGAAAAAAGGAGGAATCGTGGTGTGGGTGATTGGTGATAGTACGAAAAATGGTAGTGAAACTGGATCATCCTTTCGGCAAGCTCTCTACTTTAAAGAACTAGGATTCAAACTTCATGATACGATGATATATCAGAAAAGTGGATTTGCTTATCCCTCAAAAAATCGCTATCATCAAATTTTTGAATATATGTTTGTATTGAGTAAAAATCAACCTAAAACCTTCAATCCGATAAAAGACAAACCAAATAAAACGCAGTATACGTTTAGTAAGAAAAGACGTAAGAAAGACGGGTCCATGTCTCATTTTAATGATACATCACGCATTCAAGTCGATCTATTTGGAATGAGAACTAATATCTGGAAATATACAACTGGAAAAGGAAATTCCACCAAAGATGAGATTGCCTATCAACATCCAGCAATCTTTCCAGAGAGTTTATGCGAGGACCACATAAAATCGTGGTCAAACCCGGGTGATATCGTATTAGATCCCATGGCTGGGAGTGGAACTACTCTTAAGGTCGCAAAACAACTACAACGACATTTCATTGGGATCGATGTTTCCGAGGAATACTGTTATATTGCTCGAGAAAGAATAAAACTTGTTTAGATTTTCCAAATTACATTCATTTTTTAGGTTGAATTTCATTTTGATATTTATATTGATCGATTAAGTTCACTTTATATGCCGGATAATTATGACTCCAATAATTAAACATTCCCTAGAAATCTT
This sequence comes from Promethearchaeota archaeon, assembly GCA_016839385.1. The sequence continues at coordinate 8,557 of JAEOUK010000306.1, read as the reverse complement.
GGATTTTATACCAGCTTACATCATGATTCACGATCGAGATAATAAAATAACGTGGATGAATAAACACGCTTTAGATATCATTGGGTTGGAAAAATCTGAGGTAGAGGGGAAATCTATCAAATCAATTTTTGGTGACACTCAAGGAGAAGTGCTCATCATGCAAAATACGAGAGTTTTCCAATCTAAAAAACCATTGGAAAATTTTTCGGAGTCAATTCATATCCCAAAAGTCGGTAATCGATGGTTTCATACTCGAAAAATTCCTTTTTTGAATGAAGAAGGATTAGTTGAAGAAATTTTGGTATATATGGTGGATATCACAGGGAATATTAATGATATTATTGCAAAAGTTGACAGTGAAACAAAATATCAAAATCTTTTCATGTCTTCTCCCACCCCTATAATAATTTCAGATTTAGAAGGGAAGATTATTGATATAAACGAACAAATGAGTGAGCTTTTGAGAAAATATGGCTGGGAAGAAGAACGATTCATGTATAAACGTTTTACTGAATTAAGTTTTTTAGATAACACTCAAATTTCTGATCTTTCCGATGTATTTCAAGCTGTTTTAGCATTAAAACTGCGAAGACCAGTCGAAATCCCCATAAATTTGGATAATAAAGAAATTGTATTAGAAATTTTTCCTTCAGTTCTCCAACAGAATAATGAACCCTATGCAGTTCAAATAATAATGCAAGATATTACAGAGAGGAAAAAAGCAGAGCATGAATTATTAAATCGAGAAAAACTTCTTGTTGAAAGTGAGAGTAGATATCGTTCTTTGTTCGAAGATAGCCCTGTCTCATTATGGAATGGAGAAATTGATAAGTTAAGTGAATATCTAACCCAATTACACAAAAATGGGGTTAAATTTGAGACGTTTTTTGATGATTTTCAAGAAATAACCAAATTAATGTCTAAGGTAAAAATTGTTTCAGTGAATCGAGCAACCTTAGAGATGTTCAAAGCAAAGGATGCTCGAGAACTAATTAAGAATTTTAGAAAGCTCTTTCCCGCCGAATCTCTCTCAGCAATTAAACAAGGATTGATTGCCTTTACAAAAGGGGAACTTACTCATAAAACGGAACTTTTAGCAGAAACCATAGATGGGGAAATGTTGATCCTAGAGGTAAAATGGTCGATTGTGATTGAAAAGAAGAATCCTACAAGAATATTCATTTCAATGAGAGATATCACTGAACAAAAGAATTTTGAAAAAGTACTCCAAATGCAAAGAGATTTTGGGATTGCATTAAGCAATATTCATGAAATTGACTCCTTAATCAAATTATGTGTAGAAACAGCAATCACCGTTTCAGGAATGGAGATTGGAGCTATGTTTATGTACGATCCTAACTCTGATAAACTTATTTTAAAGCAACATCTGGGCATTGATGACAAAATATCAGAGGATTTTATTCAAATCCCTAAAAATCCTATATTTCTATCTGAAATGAAAGCTGGCAATACTCTCTACTACACATCTGACCAAATCCAAGAAAATGAATTCATCGGTCATAGCTGCACGACTTTAATCGCAATTCCTGTAAAATATTTAGATCATAATGAAGGATGTTTCATTTTTGGTTCGACTAAGAAAGAAACAATTCCAGAAAACACTCGAAATATCTTGCATAGTCTAATATCTCAAATTGGTAGTGTGTTATCACGTATACGTATTGAATCTGATTTAATAGAACGTCAACGACGAGATTCATTAATAACTCTAGCAAAAGGAATTGCACATGATTTCAATAATATTTTAACTGCAGCTGTTGGTAGTATCTCATTAGCTGAATTGTCAATTGATGATCCACACGAATTACAAAGCCAATTGAATGAAGCTAAGCGAGCTATGATTCGATCGAGAGAGTTGACAAAGAAATTATTAATGTACGGTAATCCACGCCAACCTTCAACTGAACCTATCCAACAATTAACTGATTTCAAATCTTTAATTAAAGATACGACCGAATTTGTTTTACGAGGATCTTCTGTGACTTGTAAATACACAATACAAGAAGATTTATGGACAGTAGTGGGAGATCAAGTGCAAATCGAGCAAGTGATTAATAATATCATCATCAATGCAGTTCAATCCATGCCGTCTGGTGGTAGTATTGAGATTACAGCTGAAAATATTGAATTAGAAAAGCCACGAACACCTTTAAAACCGGGTAAATTTATCAAAATGTCTGTCAAGGACGAAGGAATTGGCATACCTGAAAAATTCCTCAATAAAATATTTGATCCATATTTTACGACGAAGAAAGAGGGTTCTGGTATGGGATTAGCGATCTCAAACGAAATTATCCGGCAACATGGAGGATATATCGATATTGAATCAGATGTGGGTAAAGGATCTAAGTTTTATGTTTATCTTCCAGCAGTCACAGAAAAAATTCCCAATAAACCAATATTGAAAAAATCTCCCGGTAATCATCTACGCAAAGGTGTAGGTCGAATTCTATTAATGGATGATGACAAAACTATACTTAAAGTTGCCTCAAAAATGTTAGAAAAACTGGGATATGTAGTCACCACCGCAAAAACTGGTGAAGAAGCTCTCAAACTATATAAGGAATCTCTGGACCAAAATGAAAAATTCAAAGCTGTTATAATGGATCTTACAGTCCCAGGAGGTCTTGGAGGTAAAGAGACTATTCAAGAATTACTAAAAATCGATCCTGATGTTGTGGGCATTGTTTCTTCGGGATATTCCACTGATGCTGTAATGTCGGATTATAAAAGATTTGGTTTTATAGGAGTTATTCCAAAACCCTATCGCTTAGAAGAAATCAACCAAGTATTATCTAATTTGAAAATTTAATTTAACTATAATATTTAGGCTTGAAATCGCTTTATTTTTTATATTAAATTATTAAGTCGGATAATGACTTCCTCAACTAACACAAACTAAAATATCCATGTGATTCATGCAGAGAGATGTTTTATGCAAAAATCTCCATCAATCTATCTAAACAAGATTCCAATGCCAATTATTGCTCTTGATAAAGTTGGCACTATCACGTGGATTAGTCCCTATTTCCAAAATAAATACCTCATACAACCCCAAGATTTTATTGGAAAAGATTTTGACTCCAAGTTCTCTCTTAAAGCAAATAATCAATTAATTAGTTTGGAATCTTTGGATAAATCTCCTACTATTTTGGAAATTACTCTCTCAAATGATATAACCATCGGATGGTTTAAAATTCAAAGAGTTCCTTGGGTGGATAAGAAATTTCATCAATTATTAGTTTTCTCAGATATATCAGAATACATTACCGATATTCAAGAACGAGTTAATTCTGAATTAAATTACCAAAGTATTTTTCAAAATGCTCCATATAGTAATGTCTTACTAAAATTGGATGGAATTGTATTAGCGTGCAACCATAAAACCAGTGAAATTTTTGAATTACCAGTAGAGGAAATGATAGGTAAACCATATAAAGACCTTATCATGATATCTGAGGATTTATATATTTTTTATGAGAATCTTGCTGAAAATATACGGAGAGGAAAAGATACTACCCCTTTTCTTACAGAAATCAATACATTACAAGGAAATCACAGATTTTTGGAGATTTTTCCTTCCCTAATTCATCGAAACAACGAACCAAATGCAATTCATCTAATAATTCATGATTTGACTGAGAAAAGACGAACAGAGAAAAAATTGGAGGAGAGTATAACTGTTTTTGCAGCATTTATGGAAAATTTCAGCGGAGCTGCATACATTAAATCTCCAGATGGAAAATACATCTATCTCAATAAAACTCTTTTAAATGTCATGAATGAAAACCCCAATTTGTCCGTCTCATATGAGGAATGCCTAGGGAAAACTGACTTTGATTTGTTCCCGGAAAGTGATGCTAAGTTATACAGGAAAAGTGATTTACAAGTACTAAACACACAAACTGCACTTAGTGTTACTGAAACATCAAATGTGAATGGTATTCTTCGTCATTGGTTTGTAAATAAATTTCCTATAGCAAATAAGGGTGAAGATCCATGGGCAGTAGCAGCGATGGGAGTTGATATCACAGATCAACAAGAAACAGGCAATTTGTTGAAATACCAACGTGACTTTGGACTCGCATTAAATGAGGTCTCTGAACCTGATCAATTATTTAGATTGTGTATGGAAAGTGCTCTAAAAGCTCCAGAAATAGATATGATAGGTGTTTATCAACTTAATAAAAAAACCCAAGAGTTTGATTTGAAATATAGCAAAGGTGGCAGTCCTAAATTCGAGGAAAAAGTTAAAATCAACCAATTTCGTATGGGAAGCGAGATAATTTTTAAAGAACAAAAATCAATTTATCGAGACCAAAAATATGTAGAAAAAATTGCAGATCCTGTTATTATTACTGAAGGTATTAAGTCTTATTGTGTCATACCTTTTATAGTAGGAAACCAAGTTGCAGGAGTCTTCAATGTAGCGTCTAGAAATTATCCTAGAATTTCTCAGAAAACAAGAAATACCTTAGAATTAATAGCTTCTCAATTAGGAGCTAAATTAGAAAAAATTTGGGCACAAGAAAAAATTAAATTAAATGAGGAACGACTCCAAGCATTACTAGAATTAACTCAAATGAAATATGACTCAGAAGATGAAATATTCGACTTTGCATTAGAAAAGGGAGTGCAACTCACAAAATCTACGCACGGATTTATCGCTCAAATCGACTCCGAATCACATAAAATTACTGATTTTAGAATTTGGTCCATACATGCAAAAAATATGTCTCCATTACACGAAGTGGTAACAGATTCTTCAGAGACATTAAGCAAGGCTATTTGGACAGAAATTATCAAACAAAAAAAGCCAATAATACGGAATTCCAAATCTGAAATAGGTTTAGAACACAAGTTATTTCCATCGTCACCCAGAGAGATATTTCGATATATTGCTGTGCCTATAAATATAAAGGATAAGCTATTTGCTATTGCAGGATTATGGAATAAAGAGGAAGATTATGAAGATTCAGACGTTCATCAGTTGACTCTATTAATCGATGCTGTTGTAACATTAATACTGAAAAAACAGAATGAGGAGCAACAAGAATTATACCGGAAAGAATTGGAACACACTGTTGAAGAGATACAACTTAATGAATATCGTTTAGAAACCCTCCTAAAATTGAATCAGATGACCGATGAGGATGACGATGATATTTACAATTTTGTTTTAATTGAAGGTGTAAAATTAACCAGAAGTGAAAGCGGATTTATAGCTTTCGTAAATGCTGAAGGCAAAATTAAAACAATGAGATTATGGTCAAAATCATTTTCAGGACCTCCCAAACTTTTTGATGTTCAAGAGAAATTTCAAGATTTGAATAAAGGTGTATGGATCGAGGTCATTCATGATAAAAAACCAATTATAGTTAATGATACTACGCAATCAGAAATTGCTAAGAAATTTTTACATGTGAGTCAACCTGTTCATCGATATGTTTTAATCCCGATCATTATTCGCAATCGATTATATGCTATTGCTGGATTAGGTAATAAAGAACAAGATTATGTGGATTCTGATGCAACTCAAATCCAGTTATTAATCGATGCTGTTACAACTTTGTTTCAAAAAAAACAGGATAAAGAACAACGAGAATTCTATCGAAGAGAAATAGAAAAATCTGAAAAAATAAATGCTCTGGGAATTCTTGCGGGAGGTATTGCTCATGATTTCAATAATATTCTTACTGCAGTTCTAGGTAATATTTCTTTAGCGGAGATGTCTAATGGTGATGAAACCAAAAATCGCTTAAATGAAGCAAAGAAAGCTATAATTCGCTCAAAAGAACTCACACAACAATTACTTACCTTTGCTAAAGGTGGTACTCCCATTAAAAAATTGTCTTCAATTAATATTCTGCTTAGAGAGACTGCAGATTTCGCCATAAGAGGATCGAATGTAAAAATTTCTTATGATATTCCAGATGATTTATGGGCAGCAGAAATTGATGAAGGTCAGATAAGCCAAGTAATCAACAATTTAGTTCTAAATGCCATGCAAGCAATGCCAAACGGAGGAACTTTGTATATACAGTCAAATAATAAGGTTGTCCGTTTAGAATCGAAATTACCTCTTATACCTGGAAATTATATTGTAATTACAGTGCAAGATGAGGGAGTAGGCATCCCTGAAAAGTACTTGGATCAAATTTTCGATCCGTATTTTACGACGAAAGAAAAAGGGAGTGGTTTAGGCCTTGCGACTTGTTATGCAATTGTTTCTAAACATAATGGTCATATTACTGTAAAATCTAAAGTAGGTTTTGGGAGTACCTTTAGTATTTATATTCCCGCTGTATCAGATAAACAACCGGAAGAGAGTAAAAAAATGAAAGAAGAACTAATTTATGGTTCAGGTAGAATTTTACTAATGGATGATGAAGATATAATTCGAAAAGTTGCTAAAAGAATGTTAGAAAAGCTTGGATACAAAGTTACTACAGTTATAGATGGAGAAGAAGCAATTTCAGTGTTTAAGGATGCTATGAACACAGAAGAGGCATATGATCTAGCAATACTGGACCTCACGATTCCTGGAGGAATGGGAGGAAAGGAGACAGTAATCGAATTAAAGAAGCTTAAACCTGATGTGAAAGCGATAGTTTCCTCAGGATATTCCGTAGATCCAATTATGGCAGAATTCAAAAAATATGGATTTGATGGTATTATTGCAAAACCGTGGAATTTTGAAGAATTTGTTAGAGTTATAAATTCTGTACTTCAAGAAAAATAATACAAAATTTCTTTATTATCTATTTTCCTTTTAATGACATCTTAAATCCATCAAGAGCATGTGTTACAAATTTTGGAGTCAAAATGTTTCCTACATGGATAGGATTTTTACCTACAATTCTTCTAAAAAGGTTGAGAACACCTAATATTACAGGAATTTTTTTATCATACGTATCTAAATTCGGAATTTCTAAATTCAATTCCTCCATTATCATTTTGGATAAATACTGTTCAAGAGTTGGGTCCTCAATCACTTTCAAAATCATTTTCTTGGAAATTTCATAGAAATTACGCATCTCTTCAAGAAAAGTAGGTATTTCATTGCGATGAACATATCCAAAATGAGCAAGACCTAAAGTTTCGATGTCCATTTGGTTCAATTTCTCCAATGTTTCATAGTATTGAGATTCATTCCAAAATGGAGGCATACATGGAGGAATATATGCTTTATCTCCTACACGAATACCAATCGCATCTCCCGCAAAGAAAATCTTATTTTTTTCTTCAAAATATCCGAAATGATCATATGTATGTCCCGGAATAGATACAGTACGAATACGTAAATTTCCTATGTTAACGATTTCACCCTCTTTGAGTGGATCAACATCAGAAATATTCTTTATAGGTACTTTGTCAAATACTTCGTTGAACGATTGATCTCTCAGCAGGTCAATAGATTCATTAGATGCTAAAACTTGCACATCAGAATGTTTTTTTCGAAAAACAGGGACTCCTTGGGAGTGATCCCAATGAGCATGCGTAAGAAGTATCTTATCAGGAAGCGATTTTTTACTAGATATAAGTGTTTTTATGACTCTTTTAGCTCCATTTGGGTCTCCAGAATCAATTATACAGCTTTCATTTTCGGATTCCACATAATAAATACCAGATACGCCTTTTACTCCTTGTAGACCAGCATCAAATAAAATCGTGTTTGGGTTAACTCTTCCCTCTTGGTAAATCATACATCTCTATTCACAAACTTCTTTATAATTGTTAAGATCATTGAGGGCTGTAGATTTCCATATCGCTGAGAAACGAAAAAATTTATTTGGAATTTAGAATACAGAAAATTACTTTTCTATGCACCGATAGTCTAGTGGTTAGAGATCTTCGGTTTCGACCGAAGTTTGACTTAGATCGAAGCCTGCCACGTTTCGGAGCCGGGTTCGAATCCCGGTCGGTGCACCATCATATCTTTTCTTCATTCTTTAGTCCTCAGAAATCGTGGTATATGAAAACCACATTCGGGGCAAAATGCACTTCCTTCAGCAATGAGTTTTTTACATTCTGGACACTCAATCCTATTTTCTATAATCTTCACGGATTGACTTGATTCAGAAGTTGAGGACGTGAAATCTTGTGATTCTTCTAAATCACTAAATTCTAAAACGGTTGAGGAAGAGCTTGTTGATTTTTGTTTCCGAAGTTTCACAGGATTAATTGCAATTAAAATAATGCTTATAATTAACACTCCTCCTAAAATAATGGAAAGTGGGAATCCCATAAAAATTTTAAATAGTCCTGCTGGTATTTGAAAAATTACTTGTGGATTATGAGTTGTGGCGTTTATATAATAGAGAGTCAACTCGTATTGATATGTGCCAGGAAATGTTTTCAAGGTAACAGGAACGGTAATCTCGATACGAGAGGATGATGGTGTGATTATGAAAGTACTCGAATTAATGGTTTGAACATTTTCTGAATGTATACCCATCCCTGTGAGATAATAACTCACATTTATTGGAATATCAATGGATACATTTAGGATAATTCTAGCTCGAAACCAATTAAT
>JAEOUK010000305.1 GCA_016839385.1 Promethearchaeota archaeon | reverse complement strand
TGAAAGCAACAGACATTTATTGTAAAGCTTGTGGAGAGAAAGTTGAGGGAAGACGAGTTGGAGAGCGTACCGAAACTTCAAGAGGAAATGTTTGTGAGTATTGTGGTGCAAATCTTCTTGGAAATGCGAAATTCTGCACGTCTTGTGGTTCACGAATTAAATAAAATAATTTTCTTTTTTTATTATAGAAAAAAATAAAGTAGTAGAAGAGGAAAACTAGTCTTTTCGGGAATATGCAGATTTTTTGAACCATGGAACTAACCGATTAGTATTTCTTCGATATTCTTGGTATATCTCATTCCCTTCGTAATATTTGTCTTGAAGTGGAATTCCTGAAACGAACATAAGTATACCCCAAATCGCTATAGGACTCATTAAACCTAGTACCTGCAATATAGGAACGGGAGACGCTAATCCCAAGACAAAAAACCCACCCCATTGCATAATTTCTCCAAAGTAATTGGGATGCATACTATAGGCCCAAAGACCTGATTGCATTATTTTTCCTTTATTTTCTTCCAACGATTTAAATTTCCACATTTGCAAATCCGAAACGAGTTCAAACGTAAATCCAATTGCCCATATCAGACCGCCTACAATATAAGTTATGATATCTCCAGTCCATCCTGAGGTTGCGGAAAACATAATTACCATCACGGGAAAACCTACAGTCATTACTAGAAGTGCTTGAGGAAAATACAGAAGCAAAAATCCTTTCCAACTAGCAGATTTACCAAATTCTTCTCGATATTTCTTAAATCTTCTGTCTTCCCCTGTCTTTTCGTCTTTTCCATATTTTCTGAGTGTTAGCATTACCGCAATTCGAGTCCCCCAGACAATAACGAGTAAAAACGTGACAATTTTTTTTCCAATGAAAAAAAGTCCACTGCTGAAAATCCCCATAAAAAGCGCAGCTAATGGAAATCCTAAACCATATGCAATATCCACAGTGTTATAGCTTTTTTGATATAATGCTAGTCCATAAAATCCTCCAAATAACCCGAGAATTATAAGGAAAGTCCATAAAAATGCGTAGCCAAACAACATATTGATCATCCTAAAAAAAATAATTAACTATATTATTGTCGGTGTGTATATAAATGATTTTATGAACCCGATGAATTCTACATACAGAATGAGAGAAATTGGGTAGTGTGGTACATTTGGTTATATTTTTCAACCTAGTATTTTTAAGAGACAAAAAATTTCGAAATTTAAATACTTCAATATAGAGTCACCATTGGATCTACAATAGAACTGAGGAGAATTTCATTGAGTGTCGAAAATGTATGCACTGAACTAGAATACTACGAAGAAATCATCGAATTTTACGAAGAATCCCTATCAACTGCAAATCAGAGAGAAATCGATGAATGGATGGATTCAAAATACATCAGAATTCTTGATGACTTGAAATGTAAAAAACCGATTGCAGATGCACCAATCGAAGATGTAGCGAAAAACGCGATCATATTGATATTAAATCTATTTAAAACAAAGAAGGAATATTGTGACGCTGTTTCTTGGCATTGCTTGTCCCGAGATGAGCGAAAAATAGTTAAAGAAGCATTGTACCACGTATTAGAAAACTAATTTTTTTATATTTCGTGAAACACGCATTTCACGAGAGGGTATATATTTTTAGATGGTACACACGTACCATCTATAGAACACTTTCTTATTACTACGCCAATTCCAGCTCTTTTGATCGAGTTTCTTTGATAAAAATCAGAATTAAAGGAATGTTAATGAGTAAAAGTAAACTAAACACGAAAAATGTAAAACCCTCTTGAATAATCGGGAACAATTTGTAGCTGATGAAATTTCCCAAAATTGTGCCTAAAGCCGTAACTACTGATCTAATCGCAGTTCCTGTCCCTCGTACATCAGTTGGGAGAATTTCAATGGATACTAATCTGTTTACTACTCCTAAACTCCAATATGTCAATGATGCTAGCCCAGCACCGATCAATAAAGCAGGAAATGCAATTGCAGGAACTTTCACACCAAAGACTGACAATGCAATAGATCCAGGCAATAAAATGGAATAAATGAGTAGTAATGGTTTTCTACCTTTGAGATCGGAAACAAATCCGGTAATGAGATATCCTGCAATAGCGGCAATTCCCATAGCTGTGACCACCCAATTCACGTGACTCTCATTAGTTAGGTTTTTCGAAACAAAAATTTCTCCCAATTGAATAAAAGTATAATTCAAACCCGATATAAAAGACATGATCAGTAAAGGAATGAACATCTTCCGATATTTTTTATTGAAGGGCTTAATGATTTTTGAAAAACTTTCTTTAGGTGTAAGTCTTTTGGTTTTGTTTTTCTTCAATTCTTCGAACTTTCGTGTTTCTTTTATCCAAAATACAAGAATAGATATTGGAATTGCAATAAATCCGATATAAGTCATTCCTTTCCAGTTTTGATCCCCTATTTCAGGAAGAAATACCCATCGAGCTACAGTAACTAATCCGACTCCTATAACACCAAAAACTAACACAAGATTTAGATTGATACCTCGCCTCTCCTTTGCACATTCTTCTGAAATATAAATTGTCCAAATATCAGAACTGAAGAATATGTAGAGAAAAAAGAGCGAAATTCCATATTGTATAAGTGTTTGTGAAAAGTATATCCCTAATGAAGCTACACCCATTCCAAACATCGTAATAAATAAAAATATTCGTCGACCAAAGATATCGGCTAAAAATTGATTTATAATGACAAATAACATGCCAATACTTGCTATACCAACTACAAAAGCCATTACTGCTGATGCATTAGAGTATCCTTTAAGAAATTCATCTTGAACCTTGGACATTATAACGTTAGGAAATAACGTTGTGTAAGTGTCAAAAATCTCCATAAAACAAAGAAACATAAATAAAAATAAGAAATATCCCTTAGATCGCTGAGGTTCTTCACAATTTTGTTCGAAAGATTCTGCCATGTTTTTGAATTGGCGTTTAAACTATAAAAAACTATAATAATGTTTTACGTATCGCATCTAGAGTTTCCCGTTGCTCCGGGTATTTTTCATGTTGTTCTGCCATCTTCTCGCATGGATAATCTGAACATTCCGCACACGTAGTGAATCCTCGTTCTCTAGCACATGCACGAATAGGACACTCAGCGCACCAAAAAAATACAGTGCCTACATCCGAGTTGCACATAGTACAATATAGTGTATCAGGCTCCATTCCATATTGCTCAGCAGTTTTTTTGCGTAATTCCTCATCATTGTTTTTAGTTGCAATGTAAATAGGACATTGAGCACAATCTATTCCACAGTAAACGACATTCTTTTCAAGCATACCAAGATCTAAAGTGAAATAAATATAAAAATACTCAGTTTCCATGGAGAAGTAACATAGCTAGCTTTTCCCAAAGGGACATGCTGGATGCTCCTAACCAAAGTTCTAAACCCCAGTCAACTATCAAACAAAATGCAGTAAATATGACTGTAGACCAAATTGCTTTAAATCCGTATTGATAAAACGGGATAATAGGTTTCTCAAAATCTACTATATTTAATTGTAATCGAATAGAGGATAAGGAACTCACCTGGAAAATTGTTACCCAGATAAATATCACAATTACTATCATTCCGATGTATATTCCAAGGTTATAAATTTTCCAAGTTTGACGAAATGATGTTAAATTAGCAATGATCAAGACAATAATCACAGGAATTTGAAACAGATTATTTCTAACAATAGAAATGCGACTAAATAATCGGATATTTCCTAAACCTTGTTGATTTAATTGATATTTTAAGGAAAGACCCGGGATAAGGAGAAAGGTAAGAAAATTGACTCCGTATGCAAGGAACACGAAAATAAACCAAATTAAGGATTTAGGGAGGATTTTATCTGCAATATCGATAACAGTAAATTTAGCTAAAAATACATACAGCAAAGTTCCACCTATAAGAGGAATAAAGAATGATAATACAACGTAAAAAATTTGTATTTTATCGGTTTTTTGCTTAAATCGAGTTAAGATTTCTTGGAAAAAATCTCGTGGATTGTAAATCCATAAATAAAATAATCGGAAAATGCTTTTTCGATTACTCATATTAAAAATCTCCCTCCAGAATTTGAGGTCCTAAATTAATCGCATTATTCAAAATAGGTGTTAATATCGAAGGAACTAAATGACTGCCTATATAAATCGATGGATTTTGAGACACATGTAATGTAAGTGCATGTAAAGTAGTTTGTTCCGCAATATTGATAATACTACTTTGGATTGAAATCAAATCTGTTGTATCTTTTGATAGAGATTCAAGATTTCCTGAAAGAATTTGAGTAAGATCACCTGTGCTGTTGAAATGTAAAACACATTGCTGCCCTTTAAAACGATAATTTGATCCACCGAATTGAAATTCGAGAGAATTAGTGCCTGTTGGATTATATAGCGAGAGATGAATGTCCGTTCCTTGTGTTGTTGAGACCGAAAATACATTACCGATAGTATTTTCTGAAAGTCCAAATTCCTCATAAGGATGACCAGTATATGTAAATGGAATTCTTGTAACATTAATCTGGGGCTGAGCATCGGCAGGATAAAAAACAGTAAACCAAGAAGATTTTCCTGTAGGATTACCTTGGTACCGTAATGTAGTAGCATTTTCCCAATATCCTGTTTCCGATCTATCTGCGCGTGTTCCGTATGGTTGCCCATATTCTTCAATTGTTCCGTTTTGGATAATATCTAGAGATGTCCATGGACCAAATCCATAAACTCCAATATTTCCATTCATGAAATCTGTGCGAAGATTGTAATTATAATCTTGAGAAAAATCAGAGATTACCACTGAATTATGATCAAGTTTTGATATGTTCGCATAAGGGAGATGCCATAATAAAGACAAATCATCATTCTTACCATGCCAAAAATCAGAAACAACCCAATATCTATTCATATCTGAGCTATTAGAGGTGCCTGTTAAATCAATTGGTGGTTTGGCATTTCGAAAATCACAGAAAATTACCTCTCGATCCCATATATCCCCATAATCTTTTGTGCTCGCTCGAGTAACACTGCCAAGATACCCAGCTGTCCATTGCGATTGGTACGGACTTGCTCGTGATTGTTGTTGACCATTTACTAATAATACATTGTGGGAATAAGATTGTCTGAAATAGTTTGAATAC
>JAEOUK010000304.1 GCA_016839385.1 Promethearchaeota archaeon | reverse complement strand
TTCTTCTACTGACTGACCAGTATAAGACGATTGGGAGAAAACAGAACTATAAATAAAAATTGCTAAAAATACTGTCGTAACCAATTTCATCTTCATATACCTGTAACTTTTATATTAAGGGCTAACGGACAGCGTTTAACCCGCCCAAAACCAAGCGGACAGTGATTTTCAAGTTACTAATTAAAACGTTCGGACGGGGAATTATGATTTGACTGAACACGTTTTGGGTCGGTGTTGAAACGCTTGTTAGCCCCATAAATATTATTTATCTTCCAATTTAATCTTACAATCTGAAATAAATGGATATTTGGGGAAATATTTGGAATTATATGTACCCAATTCCTTAAAACATTCATTATAATCTGTTATGTAAACTTCATTACTTTTATATTCATATACCTTAATTGCGGGATAAACATCAATTACACCATTTATATCACTTTGAATTAAATTGTCATTTTTATCTCTGTAAATTTCAATTAATATTTGATTGTTCCTGTTATAAAGATATTCTATGGATGAAAATAATCTAAAATTATCGATAGAGGTTTTATCATCTTTGTTAAAGAATGATATTAAACTAACCCTTCGATAATTATCATATTTTATTCTAACAATGGCTGGGAAGTACTCATTCTCAAATAAATTTCCTGCTCTATCTATATGTTTAATTTCAACAAGAAGAGAATCTTTATAAATAAGATGGCGGTAATATTTACCATTAGTATCGCTATAAACTACATCCATTTCAATTACCTTATATTCGCTACTTGTAAGTGAAATGATATCATATCTATTTATAATATCTTGACCTATTAATAAATCAATTCCCAAAAAAGCAAAAAGATACATATATATATATATTCTAATTCTATTGTTCATTTTCATCTCTCACAATAATAAAATTACCATTTTCGTCAATATTTTTTAAAATGTATGAGAATCCGATTGCAACAGGACAGGCTGAACTACCTTTTTTCTTATCTGTAGAATAATTTCCTTTTGCAATTTCCTTCTGCCATTCATTTTTCGCTGCATGAGCAGCAACACCTGTCGCAATTTTTTTACCGTTATTATTAGGATTTTCGTATACTGTACTGATATTTCCTTCACCCTTTCCCTCACTTAAATAAATCACTTCTAAACCAGATGAAAAAGTACCTTTAGAGTATTCATACTTCCCTTCAAGAATAGTTGCATTGCCACCCATTTCGGTATGTGAAGTTGCCGCATCATCTGGAAGTGAAGAACCGATTGTTTTCATTGAGGCTAAACCAAACGTGGATTCAATTTCAGAAACCGACATCGTTCTTAAACTTTCTAATGATTGATCGTCAAAAGTACCTGTAGGATAAACCAGATATATTGATTCTGCCGATGTTTCAGAAGAATTTCTTACTTGTTTAACTAAAATATCTTCTTTACCATCTAGATCAATCCGATTTAAAGGATTGTTCTTCACATAAACATATCCAGACCAACTTGGGAATTTATCGACTTTTGGATCAATTTGTAAAAACCTTCCTGTAGCGGCATCATAATATCGTCCAGCAAACAGAAGGTTTGATAATACAATTAATAAAATTGCAGATAGCAATAGTCTTTGCATATCAGTTACCTTTCTCCTTAAATTTTTTAAGGCTTTCAGATTGTTTTATGAAAAATTGTAGGGGATATTCTTTGACGATCCCCAAATCTTCTGCTTTCTTTTTGTATGCCCGATACACAGCGAGTTTACCAAGAATAGTAGCTTTATACTTTTCTTCAATTGCCAAAAGAAAAGTTTGTAATTCAATTCTCTGATTAGGATTCAGAACAACATCTTGTCTTGGTGTTGAATTTCTTTCTTTAGTCTCTGGAATCATTTGATCAAAAGTTTCAAAGGTGGTTTTTTCCGGTGTTTCTATTTTTAAGAAATCCATAATATTCTTCTGTTTTAACTTATTATGGTTGGGATTTAGATCAGATTTTTTCTTATTCAGGGCTGTAACTTCATAAAAAGCAATTTCTGTCTGTTGCTCATAGTAGAGTTCTTCTTCTAATTTTCTTGCTTCTGCAAAATGGATCAATGCATAATTCCAATAGGCTGATGATAAAGTAGAATCATATTGAATGGCAATTTGCAAATATTTTTTTGCAGATTCTATATTGTTATTTTCAAGATGTTGATTGGCATTGACCAAAAGCAGAGACGCTAAATATTCCTTTTTTGAAAGAGTTCTTAAATAGACACCATTCTTAATGGCATTATCAGGAATTTGAATATCTAATTTGTATTGTTCGTCTGATATAAAAGCACCACCATTGGTAGTCTCAATATTCTGTTCAAAGTTTACGGTTAATTCTTCTGGAATATATCGAACGAAAAAGTGCTTTGCCGAACGGACAGGATAAATAGGCCAGCCTAAACGCTCACCCATAATTACATAAAGTAAAGGCATTGTAATACAAGAACCTTTCTTTGTCGCAATATATCCATTTATAAACCTGTTACTCAATTTTATGACCTGTAAATCGTCATCATCATAACTAAATGTAATTCCATCATTCCAATAGCCAGGTTTGTAAAAGTAAGTATTCAATGCACGTACTCTGTCGTCCGGATTTTCTATATGACCAAAAGCATCATTGAATTTTTGTGCCATATAATCAAAGCTGTACAGAAAAAAATCAATATTCATATTTGGATAAAATTCTTTAGCAAAAATTAAAGAAGCAACACCGATAGTGATTTCTTCTTCCGGTATAACAAATATATCTTCTATCGTTTGTCCTGTATAGGAAGATTGAGAAAAAGAAGAACTACCAATATAAATTACCCAAAATATTATCTGAACCAGTTTCATTAAAATTACCTTCATTTTTATAAAGGGGCTAACGGCTGAACTCACCTGACGAAAACATAGCGGGCACTATATTTCAAGATACCAATAAACGTGACCGGAACAATAGATTTGTAAAAAACCGCCGCGCGTTTTTGTTCAGGTGCAGTGATTTGTTAGCCCCCCGTTCTGATATTCATTAATTTATTTTTGATAATCGTTGATATCTCTACTCATCATTTCTTCATACGAAGACGAATCTATTGGAACTACAGTCTTCATTACTCGGTTATCTTTTAAATTAATATAATCACCACTATAGAATCCTAATAATTCTTTTAGTTCATCAATTGATGTTTCTTTACCTTCAAGTTTAAATAGACCTTTATAAATAATATCCCCTGTAAAATCACTATAAACATTACAAAAGAAAATATTTGTGGAATCCTTTATTTGTAGACATTGAATCCAATTACCACCATCAGCACCACCGTGCCATACCGCATCACTAGGAACATTTGCAGGTCTTTTAACGGGCTCAATTGGTTCAGAATATTTAAAAAAAACAAATAAAATTATTCCTATTAAAAATATTAGGATAATTAGAAAAAATATTTTTTTCATTTTATTAATCCTGTTCAATTATGGTTTTATTTTTTTCTGGGTCATAATCTAAATTAGGATTCTCATCTCTAATTTCTTCAATATAAGAATTTGGACGCGGGTCTATCATTATTGGTGTATCTACTTCACCGGCTTCTAATGTTTCCTGAACAAAAGAGCCACAATTATTATCTGTTAGGCCATAAGATTCACGATTAGGATCACTGTTTTGTTTTAGTTTATCTTGAGCCGAATCATTCATTTCTTTAAAATTATCATTCTTTATATATGCACCAGTAATCTTACCACCTTGGCCAGATTTTTTGGAAATTACATTTAATACTTTATTCAAAGAACTTTCAGTAGGCATACCTGTTTTACTATCCATCACAACATTTGGAATTGCATATGACCTAACATTCCCTTTATCAGAATTATATCTACCATACTCATAGTATTTTGTATAACCTGTTTTATTATTTATTAATAATACACCAGCGTGCCCTATACCTGACCACTTTCTTCCAAAAGCACTAATTTTATAATCTTTAAAAACGATTGGTATTGCATCTTTTCCATCAGGATCAACAAATTTAAGTGGATTATTAAAAGCATAATTATAAGGACTTAAAGAAGGGTATTTCGAAGCATGTGGATCAATTTGTAAAAAACGCCCCGTAGCGGCATCATAATAGCGACCTGCAAATAATAAATTTGATAATAGGAATAACAAAATTGTGGATAACAATAATCTTTGCATCTTAGTTTCCTTTCTCTTTAAATTTTTTCAGAATTTCAGATTGTTTAATAAAAAATTCTAATGGATACTTTGTTACAATTCCTAATTCTTCGGCTTTGTTTTTGTATTCACGATAAACTGCAAGTTTGGCAAGAATCTTTAGTTTATAATCTTCTTCAATTTCCATCAGTGAAGTTTGTAATTCTATTTTCTGATTTGAAGTTAGTGAGATATTTTTATTTGATGTGGATTTAACTTCTTTTGTCTGTGGAATCGTTTGGTTAAAAGTCTCAAAAGTGGCTTTTTCTGGTGTTTCAATCTTCAAATAATCCATAAGATTCTTTTGTGCTGGTTTATTCTGGTTTGGATTTATATCCTGACTTTTCTTATTCATTGCCTGAATTTCAAGAAATGCAATTTCTGCCAACTGTTCGTTATAAAGTTCTTCTTCTAATTTTCTTGCTTCTGCAAAATGAATCAATGCATAATTCCAATAAGCCGATGATAAAGTTGAATCATATTGTATGGAAATTCTTAAATACTTTTTCGCTGTTTCAATGTTGTTACTTTCAAGGTGTTGATTCGCATTTATTAACAGCAGAGATGCCAAGTATTCTTTTTTCGAAAGCGTTCGCAAATAGACGCCATTTTTAATCGCTTTGTCGGGAATTTGAACATCCAACTTATATTGCTCATCAGATATAAATGAACCGCCATTGGTGGTTTCAATGTTTTGCTGAAAGTTAAAGGATAATTCTTCGGGAATGTAACGAACAAAAAAGTGCTTGGCAGAACGAACAGGGTAAATTGGCCATCCCAGCCGTTCACCAATTATTACATAAAGCAAAGGCATCGTAATACATGAACCTATCTTTGTTGCAATATAACCATTGATGAATCTGTTGCTCAATTTGGTTACATGTAAATCATCATCATCATAACTGAAAGTGATCCCATCATTCCAAAAACCTGATTTGTAAAAATATGTATTAAGTGCACGCACTCTTTCGTCGGGATTTTCATATTGTCCAAAGACTTCACTGAATCGTTGAGCCATATAATCAAAACTATAAAGGAAGAAATCAACGTTCATATCAGGATAAAACTCTTTAGCCAAAATTAAAGAAGCAACCCCGATATTAATTTCTTCTTCTGGTAAATCGAATAATTCTTCTACTGACTGACCAGTATAAGACGATTGGGAGAAAACAGAACTATAAATAAAAATTGCTAAAAATACTGTCGTAACCAATTTCATCTTCATATACCTGTAACTTTTATATTAAGGGCTAACG
>JAEOUK010000303.1 GCA_016839385.1 Promethearchaeota archaeon | reverse complement strand
TAACTGATACATCTCGTGATCCTCCGAAAAAATTTACCGTTTCTCATCCAGAGTTAATTCCTGATTATGCTGTTTTAATTACTGATTTTGTAAAAGATATGCCACCCTTTTTAACCATGGCTACTGGACTTGATGCGTTAGCTCACGCAGTAGGATCTTATATTTCAACTATAGGAACTCCATTTGCCGACGCGATGAACACATTTGCGATTAAAGAAATTATAAAGTATTTACCTCGTGCATATAAATATGGAGCTAAAGATATCGAAGCACGATCCCATATGCAAATAGCCGCGACGATGGCAGGACTTGGATTTATTCATTCTCGTGTTGGAATTGATCATGCTTTAGGCCATAGCATGGGTAAAGTACTCAAGGTTCATCATGGACTTTGTGTGGGGATGTTTCTACCGTCCACAATTGCGTTCCAAATGAAAATTTCGGAAAGATGGAAAGATTTATGTTCACTTTTTGGAGTCGATCCAAAAAATAAAAGCAATGAAGAGTTATCTACTGAATTTCTTAAAACTGTTAAAGAGTTCATACATTCTATAGATGGTCCAGTATGCGTAAAAGAAATAAAAAATCCAGTCATTACTAAAGAAGATTACTATAATAATCTCGATCTCTTAGTAAATTACACTGAAACAGATCCTGTAGCTTACATGGTTACTCGATATATCGATAGCGAAGTTATAAAAAGAATATTCGAATATGCCTGGGATGGTAAAACCATTGATTTTTAATTATTTGGAGTGATTTAAAAAAATGAGTGATAAATTATACGGTTATAATGGAAAAATCCTTTATGTGGATTTAAGCAGAGAAACTTCTGAAATAAAAGATTTAGAGCCTGAAACAGCGCAAAAATATTTAGGAGGAACAGGATTAAGTGCTAAATTAACATACGATTTACTTTCAGAAGAAGACTACAATATGTTGAGAAAAAATCTATTTGCAGAAAAAAATCCCTTAATTTTTGCTACTGGTCCTATAACAGGTACTATTCGTCCAAATTCGGGTCGCTATACCGTAAGCGGGATATCACCTTTAACTGGTATTTGGGGTGAAGGAACCTCGGGTGGTTTTTTTTGTATCGCTTTGAGAAATAGTGGATTCGATGCTGTTGTTTTCTTAGGAAAGGCAAGTAACTTAAGCTATGTAATTATCCGAGATGGAAAAGTAGAGTTTAAGGACGCTTCCAAATATCATGGGAAAGATTGCTACGAGACCCAAAAACTAATTAAAGAAGAAATAAATATACCAAACATTCGGATAGCTTGTATTGGTTCAGGGGGAGAAAATCTTGTTAAATATAGTGCCATAATGAACGATGAAGGGAGAGTAGTTGGTAGATGTGGATTAGGAGCTCTTATGGGTTCAAAGAATTTAAAGGCATTAGTAGTGCATGGAATAGAAAAGATTAATCTCGCAGATAACGAGCTAGGGAAAGCATTAAGAAAGCAAGCACAACTTGAAAGAGAAGCAAACCCAATGGGAGAAGTAGGAACTTTGCTTTTTAATTTATATGGTACTAATATGTACCTCGATCTAGGGATGGTTAATGGAGATACTCCGGGATATTACTTTACAGAAACGGAATTCATTGCTGAAAATTTAACAGGGAAAACTCTGAGAGAAGAATATCCCATGTTCAGTTATGGGTGTGCTGGTTGTACGATAAAGTGTGGTAAATCAACAGTTATTAACACAGGAGACGGTGAAATTGAAAGCGATGGACCAGAATATGAATCTGTTGCTGCTTTAGGGAGTTTATGTGGTGTGTTTGATTCAAAACCAGTAGTTCTTGCAAATCATCTCTGTAATAAATTTGGTATTGATACTATTTCTTGTGGAGTTTCAATTGCTTTTCTATTTTATTTAGTCGAAAGTGGTTTAGGAATCAACAAAATAAAGGAATTTTTGAACGATATTCCTCTGGAAGATATTAAGTGGGGCAATGGGGAACTTGTTTGCAAACTTATTGAGAAGATAAGCCAACGGGAAGGTATCGGTGATGTTCTTGCAGAAGGCGTGAGAATTATGGCTTTGAAATTTGAAGTAGATCCTGAATTAGCAGCACATGTAAAAGGCTTAGAAATCCCTATGCATGAGCCTCGAGCGTTTGCCGGACAAGCGTTAAGTTACATGACAGGATGTGTTGGGGCAAACCATAACAAATGCGATTGGTATTCGGCAGAAGCAGGAACAATCAACGATAGAATTCTCCATATTAAAAGAAGCAAAAACAGGTTTGATGTAACAGGACGAGAAAAAGGAGTAGTAAAACTTCAAGACCTTAGATCTATTGATGATTCAGCAGTAAATTGCAATTTTACCACACCTAAATTCGAACATATTCTTGGTTACATAAACGCTGCTACAGGATTTAATTACGATAGAAAATCACTAATG
>JAEOUK010000302.1 GCA_016839385.1 Promethearchaeota archaeon | reverse complement strand
GTATGTGTGCAGGACCTTATGGACATAGATTATTGGATATTGAAATTGAGAAGTCTGAGGAATATAGGGCTCTTGTTAAGAAAGGTAAATTCGGTATGAAACCCGGATGGACTCGATTAAACTTCCACTACCTCTTTTCTGAGACGGAACTTGAATATATTTGTAAAGCTATCGATTTTATCGCAACTAACGGATACAAATTCATTCCACTTTACATGTTTAATTGTAATACAGGTGAGTGGTTCCATAAGGAGTTCACTCCCGAAGAAGATTTGACAGTTCCAAATGTAGATTCTGTGTTAAATATGGAATTGCGGGACTGTTTTGATGAAGAAAAAATCGATCGGAAAGAATTATTTGAGCAATATTTAGAAGAAGCAAAGAAAATTGCTGCAACTTTGGATAATAATCCAAAATTCCGTCCGTTTAAGGATCCCGATTGCGAAAAATTACGGTGGTTTTATTTTTCCTCGATCATGAACGAATAAGGGAATGAATGGATTAGAAAATTTGGAAACGCTTTTATCTTTGTAAGAAAAGAAATAATATACACAATTTAGGTGATCAGAAAGTTGAAAAAATCGAAAAAAGTGGAAGAAGAAGAAGAAGAGGAAGATCTCCTTCTAGATGATGAAGACGACGAAGAAGAAGAAGAGGAAGAAGATGAAGAAGCGATCTTCAAACCGGAAGAATTAGAAGAGGATAAAGAAGAACGCACTGGCGATGAAGTCCTAAAGATGTTACGAGAGATTGAATGCGAGGATTGTGAAGGGGCTCATACTAAACCCGGATGTAAAGTTCGAAGGGATTACGGATGTCCTCCTGGTAAAGATTAAATTTTCCATCAAACATTTTTCATTTTTTCTGAATGAAACAATTAATTGCTGAAATTATCCCCAATTCATTTTTATTTTGATTATGATTACCCGTTTCAAAGCATACAAGGTTTTCTTTACTTAATTGTAGTACCGAAGCATTTTGCTCATATTTTTGTATCGGAATTAACCCATCTGTTTTAGAATGAATAAATTGAAAACGTGAAGTGGTGTATTCCTTCCATTCCTGTTCAGAATATTCTTTTTGTAAATTTTGGAAGAGAAAATAAGGAGATATTACCTCATTAGCCTCCCCAACAGGATAAGGATTAATTCCTCTTACACGGTAACTGAATCTCTGGAACGCTTTTTTAGAGAATGGAATAACTTTTTTCGGAAATGTTTCATTAAAAATCGAGGGAGTAGAAATCAACACACATTTATCGATTATTTTAGGAAAACATTTCATAGCATAAGCGGCACAAATTCCTCCCATACTCTCTCCGATGATTGCAAACTGATACTCTTGGAAGTGAGGAATTTTCGAAAAATAATTAATAATAACGGCGGTGTCTAGATTTCTCGATAGAAAATCTCTCTTTTTACCAGCTTTTGATGAATCTCCCATACCTCTCGCATCCCATGCAAACACTGTATATCCCAATTCTGCTAATGCATATGTTTTGTACCGAATTTTTGCAGTGCTATCATTGAATCCATGGCAGTAAAACACGAGAGTTTTATTGTTTTCATTACGAGGAAATATTAGTTCGGAGAGTAAAGAAGACGATTTTTTGTACTTAAGATCCACAAAACCAGCCACTGTATTATCAACAAGGGCATGAATGCTTGAATTCTCAGTCGGTAATAATGCAGATGTGGAGATTTTTTCGATAGGAAATCGAAAAATCTTGGATGATACCATCTTAGTATCTAATACTGACCATCGTTTTGAAAAGAGATTGCGGATCAGCCAATAACACACAAACCCCAAAAAGAAATCGAAAAATTGAACAAGAGATATTAAGATGATTTGCACTTCTCTAGGGTCGTGACCATAAGGCACAACGTTAATGTAATATACTATTCCTGGAATAATCGAACTCATTATAACTGCAGTAAGAATTCGGTATCCGGTTTTCATTGCCATGAGTGTTCACTAAAAAAAGAGTTCCGACATTCTATCAATGGATGTTGCATAAAAATCTCCAATTATCTTAGTGATTTTTTCATCAAACGCGGTTCCTTCGGGAATTTTCTCGGCGATATAAGGAGAGGGGGTTTGCTCAAATTCAACCAGGTAAAGGTCCATGAGGTTTTTCAAAATTTTGGAACAAAATTGAGAATTAAGGCGCTTGTCTCCAATAACATACACAAGATATGTAATGGGAGGTTGATCTTTGTCAAATGTCTTCTCGCTTGATTTAAACACAATCTTATACTGCTTGAGTTTTAACGTATTAATACTTTCTTTCATGCTTACTTTGGTCATATTGAATATAGCGTCTAAAAATTGCCCTTTTGTCTCTTGACTTATACGTCTTAGGTTCTTTAAATGGTAGAAGTTCTTTTCATAAATCATCATGCCATTTTTAAGAAGACCTAATTCGTATAATGCCATAAGATGTACCTTGTTTATATCGCGTGAATTTACTTAGTACTACTAGATATATTTACTATTTACATTTACTATTTTACCATTTTGTTAAGTCAGATTTAAGACAATATTTTTATCGAAATTCACATTTTCCTCAAATTAAGACACTATCTAATTCTGGATCAAGTGTCATTCCAGTCATAGAAATTGGAAATATTGGTGAAATCTCATATGACAGAAAGTGTAGAAACTG
>JAEOUK010000301.1 GCA_016839385.1 Promethearchaeota archaeon | reverse complement strand
ATTGTATAGCATTACTGCAAAAATACTACCCAAATATCCAAAACTCAATTCGGGGAATAATCTAAAACGTCCTCGGATAAATTTAGTAAGGATATATCTAACCAAATGCAAATTCCTATCCAACAACCAAGGGTAGATATAATTTTCTCCCACGAGTGCAATAGAAGGAGAAATTGATATCCAGATGATGATGAACCCTCCTATAGTAGCAATCAAATAAAATGGATTTTTGATCTTCATTTTGTGATAAAATAACCAAATGACACAAGGAACTATGAATCCACTCCATGCAATCAAATCTAAGACCTCTGCCCAAAAATAAATTCCAATATTGGGGATGGCAAAATGCCCTTTTTCAAAAAAACGATAGGAGAAGAGTGTGCTGGTAGTTTTACTGATTGCTAATATTAATACCCCAATCAATCCACGAGTAAAAACAAATTTTCGTGTGTTCTCAGGTTTGGAGTCTATTGTTTTTTGCATCTGAAGTGTTATAGTAGCACAATACGCAAAAGCAAAAAAAGGCCCCCAGGTCGAGAGAATAACAATTGGTGCAAGAAGGGGATACCACCAAGGAGAAATATTTGTAATAACATTGATGAAAAGACTTGTTTGGAACTCTGCCTCTTGTTGCATTAAACAATGCATTAAGATCATAAACCATATTCCGAATCCCTTTGCTACATCGAATCCAACATATCGTTTCGGGACGTTTATGGATAATTTTTCTTTAGAAGGATTTTTTCTTATTCCATCGGAAAAATTGCTCATGACTACTTCAGTAGAGAATTCGATGAGGGACTAAATAAAAGCTACGAATATTTCAAATAATGGATGAAAATGCTTCCATTACATAATTTTTGCTAGATTTTTAGAATAACCTAAGTTTTTTATATCCTTTCGTTGAAAGAAAATCATCAAAAATATAGTGATTCAAATGTCTGAACAACAACTAAAAGAACCTCGAGGATCAGAGCGTTTAATCAGTATGGATTTTCTTCGAGGTATTTCGATTATTGCAATAATTTTCCTTCATGTATGCTTTCTTGTTGGTAATTTTTTCACAGAGATTGTTCCAAATATGATGACAGGATCGATATTAAAAATAATTCTAACTATGACCTTTTCTGTGCTCATGCTCTTTATGGGACATTTGCGTGGATTATTTATCTTCATTACCTGCACCGTTCATATCTTTTCGATGACAAAAGCATACGTAAATGGTGCTAAAAGGAGTAAAATTCTAGGAAAAACTCTAGGATTTGGAGGTTTGTTACTTCTTTTCAGTTTTTTCAAGGAAGTATTTCTAAATGAATGGGGTTTTCCTAGAGGTCTTTATTGGAATGGGATCTCTCAATTCGAAGTATTTGGAGAGTTAGGAGGATGGGTGAATTTATATCTATCAGAAGCTCTTGGAAACATTGCTTGGTCTGTTATTTTTACAGGATTAATGTTTTATTTCCTCAGTCATAATGATGGATTGAAAAAAGTCAATCGCAATTCAATTATAACCCTTATTCTTTCTTTGATTTTTATCTTCTTATCGAATTGGTTTATCAATCAAGTTGCACTTTGGTGGGGTAAAGATTTCGTTTCCGTATCAATAGGCAATATATCTTCGTATACAGGGATAGAATACTTTTATATGATATTTATTGCACAATTTTTCCATACTGAAGCTCCAGTATTGGTTATGGCATCATATATTTTTATGGGACAATTCGTTGGAATTCAAATAAGCCATCGAAAACCTAAGCGTAATTGGCTGAAAATCGGTTATTGGGCATTTTTCGGATTTTTCCTGGCAGGAGCTATATGGTTATTTTTTGTGGACGGTGGTAAAGGATCTGCAGTGATAACATTTAGTGGAGGTTTTGCGTTTAATTTTCCAGTTCTGATGTCAGCTACTGACTTCCATGCTCATCCAACATGGTATATTCTTATTGCTATGAGTTTTATTTTCCTTTTCCTGACTTTATCTATGAATATTTTTGAATTTAAAAGAAGAATAAATTTGGATCGCGCATTGAAGTACACTCGTTGGATCCGTAGATTTGGATTTCTAGCCTTGACTGTCTACACTTTCGCAGCAATCCATTATTTCTTTACATGGATCTTCAGTCTGATCTTACCAACATATTTTCCTCCCAATGTATTGGAACAAACACCATTACCCTGGGCAGCGCTTTTAGCATTTGTGGTTTTTCTCTTTTGGTTAGCTCTTTTAAATTTATGGGCATTAGGAAAATATCGAGGGTCTTTAGAATGGCTTATGGTCCTCATTGGAAAGGGTAAGAAGCGTAATAAGTCAGATCCACTAAATATGAGTGGAGCATTAATGAATCCCGTTCCAATTATGTTTACAAAACCCCTTAAAGATCAAAAGATACCATATAAATTAATTGAAGAACCTGAGGTATCCCCAAGAAAATAAATTTTTTATTTTTTATTTTTCAAAGTTACCCCTTAGATTTTCTCCTTTTTTGTGATAATACTAAAAGAAATATACCCCACCCATATCCAATAATCCCAATGATGATTAAGATTACAATAAATGTAAGATCATATGGAATTAAGAATCCGATAAAAAATGGTATCAAGAAAGGATACAAAACCCAATCCGCTATTTGAGTATATTTTGGTCCTCCAAATTGATTGATTAGGAAATAAACGAGAAGAATTGTTCCTATAATATAATATGCCCTTGGAACATAAGGCCAAAAATTAGTTTCAGTACCCCAATTTCCTAATACTCTAAACGATGTGATTTCATCATCCCACCAATTTATTGCTGGGAAAGGGAATTGATTTTCTACGACCCATTCAACCATCCAATATGTTAGGTCTTCGACAGCAATCACAAGTAACAAATTCATGAGGATTTGATCCCATCTCCGATTTGAAGCAAAATATGCAATAATAAGGGTTTCAAACCACCATAATCCCCAATGTAGATAGATATTTTCATAAAAAAACTCATTAAATATTGTGAATGCCCATAATCTTTCATATATACCAAATAAAATGGCAAAAACTAAAGAAATTAGCAACGCTCTTAAGGAATCTTTCCGAAATTTTGATGGTTTGGGATTGTACTCAAGATGAAAATCCACTAAATAGTATTGGAGAAACCCCTTAGGTGTTTTAATTAATTTAAAGAATTGTTTCCATCTATCTTTGAACGACTTATGTTCCGTATAAACCATACTAGAGGATTGTTATAACTGTATTTATACCTTTATTTAACCAGAAGTGACAATCCAGTTATTTTATTCAATTTTTCTTCTTTCTTCTTAGGGAGAGCACGAGAAGATAAATTCCCCACCCATATCCAAATAGAACAAACTCAATGAATACAACTATGAATCCAAAATCGCTTGTTATTAATCCTATCAATACAGGAATTACCAATGGCAGTAGAAACCAACTCATAATTTGTCCATATTTAGGACCACCAATCGAAGCCATCAGATAATATGAAAGTAATATGCCTAATACGATGTAGTAGTATCGAGGTACATAAGGCCAAAAAGAAGTAGCAGTTCCCCACCCTCCAAGAACTCTAAAAGAAGCAAACCATTCATCCCACCAATTACCAGCAGGGAATGGCCACTTTCTATTTCTAATTCCTTGAATTACCCAGAATACTAGATCTTCAAAGTTTACCACAACCAGCAAACTCAAAATAATTTGATCCCAACGACGATTTGTGGCAAAATATGCGATGATAACAGTAGTAATCCACCATAAAATCCAATGCAAATAAAGATGTTCAACAAAAAATCCATCAAATATACTGAATGCC
This sequence comes from Promethearchaeota archaeon, assembly GCA_016839385.1. Next base: position 824 of record JAEOUK010000301.1, on the reverse strand, counting down.
CACAAACCCTCATAGATTCCAAATAAAATTGCGTAGGTCAAAGCTATTAATAATCCTCTTCGAGTATCCTTCTTATATTTTCGAGGATCTGGTGCATAATTCAGATGAGCGTCAATTAAATAATATTGAACAACTTCCCTCTTCTTTATTAACAAAAAAAAGGTTTGCCATCGAGATTTGAAGGATTCGGCTTTAGGTTTCTGTGATTCCATAGTGATGAATGTGCCCTAATTCTATTTATATCTATTTTAAAAAGAATCACGGATACCACTATCAAAAATTTTTTCTCAAAGACAATAAATACTAACAAGTATTTGAAAAAGGCATCATGACCTTAATCACAATTGTTAGTATTTTTTTCATTGTACTTGAATCACTCAACATACTAATGATGTATATCAAACCCGAATTCAAGTATTCTAATGGTGTCGGTGTCTTTAATGCATGGAATAAGTCCAAAGGAAATGAAGAAGTTCATAATCTAGCAAAATATTTGGTAAGATGGGTTGCGAACACTAAAATAATCTTCATAGGATTATTAATAGTTATTCTGGTTATTCCGTATCCTGATATTCAGTTATATTCCATGTTAGTAATGGCTATAACAACATTTATGTTCTTTATTACGCTCTTTCCTATTATACGAAGAATGGATAAGAAAGATCAAATTACTCCCAAAAATTATTCACTTATCTTATTCTTTGAAGTATTTATTATAACAGGAATGTTTACAGCCGCTTTTATTTTGAGTTTAATGGGAATTGTACCCTATTAAAGGTAATATTCTCATTCTTTCTTTATTTTTTTCAAGCCACTTCTTGGAT
>JAEOUK010000028.1 GCA_016839385.1 Promethearchaeota archaeon | reverse complement strand
GAAATTCGGGATCTTATACTCTCTACAAGATATATTAAAGAAAAATCTTTGAAACTATAAAATAATTCAATATAGAACTTATCACGGCTTTTTTGTAAAAGTGTTAAGAAATTGTGGGTCATTTATAAACTGTATTATAAATTAGGTGGTTCTTCAGATTTTTTTCTATTTTAACTGTGAGAAGAACCCTTATTAAGACTATATGGATTAATATTCGGAAAAGAACGATGCTCGGAAACAAATAAAATTCCTAATATATAAAAACGGACTTATAGGAAGTTAATACCTTCAAAGGAGTTTTTCTTTTTCAAAATAGAAATCTATATGGAAATGTTCGTCTTGTCAGTTCACCTTTTGTTATATGAATACTGATAAAGTGCGGAGAATGAAAATGAGACTTGAAACATACCATTTTTTTCTCAATTTTTGTAAGAAGAGTAATTATCAGCTAGAAATCTTCATTTCTGATACAGAATTTACTAGAAAAATTTGATTTGAGAATGTCGTTTTAATAAAAAATATAAACCGGGGATGTGTTTATCAAAAATTATGGCACAAAAAACAAAAAAATTTCCCTCCTGGTTACGTGTAGCGTATATGATTTCTGGATCGATTGCAGGTATATTCGCTCTTTTAATCATGTTTAGTTGGTTTTTCACAGAAATGACCATGGTATTATTTCTTGGGATTGCTGTTTTAACAATTAGCATAACGCGCTTAATGATAGGAGTATATGATATGAATTATTCACTGTGGAATAAAGGATTCAATATTGTTGTTGGGATTATTCTTCTTCCCATAGCAGTTATCTTAATCGCCCGTTTAAGTTCTAATATTGGATTTTTAATCATTTTCCTATCCATCTCGATTATGATATTAGGGGTCATCAATATTGTGACTGGATTTGAAAGTGAGAACCGAGTTTCATGGTTTAGAATTTTTTTGATTATCACTGGATTTTGTCTATTGACACTCTCCTATCTTAGCGTGGTTTTGGGACTTGTTGAAAAATATTTATTGATGATTACAGGTGCCGGGTACCTTTTGTTAGGGATCCGACGATTCTTAGAGGGATATTTAGGACCGAAAGTAGTAAAAAATTAAGAGGGAAAATTTTTTCCTTTTTTTTCTTTATTCTTATAAACTTCTTTTCTCTTTGATTTCATCAAACAGATTAATATCATAACTTTTTTATTTTTGATCTACGGACATGTGGATCATGTCTAATGTTTTCGTAATAGCTTGTGATATTGGAACATCGGAAATGAAGACCTCCTTAGTATCCACTACGGGTTTAGTTGATGAGGTCCGGAGAACATATCCTGTAGAATATCCCCAACCAGGATGGTCAGAACAAGATCCTAATCTTCTTTCTAATGCGATGTATGGTTCAATTAAAGAATTAGTGGAAAAAAATAGAGAAAAAATTGCTAACATTCGTGGAATCACATTTACGAGTCAAATGATGGGATTACTTCCTCTTGATATTGAAGGGAAACCACTATCCAAAATGCTAACGTGGATGGATGGTCGTTCTGCAGATTTAGTGAAATCACTTTTCTCAAAAGGACTACTAAAAATTGAAGGATATCAACTGAAAATAATTTTGAAATTTCTCAAGATCACCAGTGGAGCTCCAGGATTTTCAGGCAAAGACAATATTAGCAAAATCCTATGGCTTAAGAAATACAAACCAGAAGTATACCAAAATACATTCAAGTTTGTCGATACCAAAGATTATGCCAACTATCTCGCAACCGGTAAATACATTACCTCCGTTGATTTTGCATTTATCACATGGATGATGGATTCTCGGAAGAAACCATATGCTTGGTCAGATGATATTTGTGAAATGTTTGATATCGATAGTTCTAAATTATGTGACATTAAGGACTCAACCACCAATCTCGGCACTATTACTTCGGAATTTGTGCGCAAAACAGGACTACCGGAAGGCACCCCTGTTATTAATGGTGCAGGAGATTTACTCACTTCTGCAATCGGTTCTGGAGCAATTGAAAAAGGAAAATTACATGCAAATATTGGGACTGCCGGATGGATCGGAGCCCATTGGTCCAAGAAAAAGAAGGATTTAGGAACGTATACGGGTGCGATCGCTAGTGGTATGCCGGATACATTTCTTATTGTTTCCAAACAAGAAACACTTGGAGGGGGCCTAGAATGGTTCAAGCGAACCCTCAATGTTTCCACTTATAAGGAAATCGATGAAATGGTAGGTAAAACTGAGATTAAGAATATCATTTTTACCCCCTGGCTTTACGGAGAACGTTCACCAATAAATGATCCCCATCTTCGAGGACAGTTTTTTAATTTAAGTATGGAACATAATCTTGGGGATCTTTTTAGAGCTGTATTTGAAGGAGTAGGGTATAATCTGAAATGGGGATTAGATGTTGTAAGGAAATTAACAAAAAGTAAGGAGACCGAAATTCGAGTG
>JAEOUK010000300.1 GCA_016839385.1 Promethearchaeota archaeon | reverse complement strand
TTACCAAACATTCTAGCTCCAGTTCCAAATTTGTTAGTATCAAACCATGTGAGACTCAATGAACGCAATCCCAATTTATAATAATAATCGAGCAAATTGAGCTGTTTATCGATTCCGCCTGCACCTTCAAAATGTAGTACGACTCCAATTTTACCTGTATTTTTCGCAGTCGCAAAATCTTCAAATTTCTTGATGTGCATCATTTCATTTCGTTCATCTTGAGCAATTGAAAACCAATTTCTCACCCATTTTTTTAAAGAAAAACTAGTGAAACATGGCCACACGGCAAATAATCCTGCTTGAAAATTACCCTCTCGCATCCGATGTAAATCAATATGACCTTTTTTAGATCGTTTGTAAAAAAGACGTCTTTGAAGAGAACTTGTTAACATGAAATCGTTATGTCCATCAAGAACATAATGATTTTCATCGTCTTGATTCATCGCTAAAACCTAAAAAAAGAAAAAATTTAGTAGTCTTCATCCATTTTCTTGAAAAATGCTTGAGGATGGTCACAACTGGGGCAAAGCTTTGGAGCTTCTTTACCGTGGTGCCAGTAGCCACACTCTAAACATAGCCACCATACTTCTCCGTCCTTTTTGAAGAAACTGGCTTTTTCCAATTGCTCCAAAAGCATTCTATAACGCGTTTCATGATGTTTTTCAGCGGTTGCAATTGCCATTATTTGAATTGCAAGGTCTTTAAAGCCTTCATCCTTTGCAATTTTTGCAATTGCGGGGTACATTTCGGAATTCTCATGATGTTCCCCTGCGATAGCTTGCTTTAGATTGTCAATTGTTGATCCGTGAACTACTGGAACTCCTACATTGTTTAGTTCCAACATGTCTACTTTTTCTCCCAATTTCTCCAAAACTTTCTGGATCATTCGGTAATAGTTCTTTCCATGTGTTTTTTCATGGTCAGCAGTTTCTAAGAAGATATTTTGTATTTGAATATATCCTTCTTTACCAGCAATTTTACCGTATTCCGTGTATCGCATCCGTGCTTGACTTTCTCCTACATATGCTTGTGCGAGCGCTTCTATTAATCGATTCATTTTAATCACTAGATAAGACTATTAGTATCTATTTAAAAAAGTTAGTCGTCCATGTGGAATCAGTGGAATGTAAATTAAAAAAAAATAGTGAAGAAAAACTAAAATTTAGTTAGTTTTTCTGATACTTTGACTGATATCCAAGAAAAAAAATTGTAATTCCTATAATTCCAATCAAGATCGGTATGTCATAACTAGGAATCTTTTTATCTTCTGATTCAAGCAAGATTGTAAAATAATCGCTCATACCAAATGTTGTCTCATCCATAACATTAGTAATTTTAATTTGGTACATACTAGAGCTTTCTAAGTATTCAGGGACGGTCCATGAAAAAGACCCATCACTGATAGTACTCGGATGAATATTTTCTAAAAAAATGCCGTTAAGGTATAAATCGATTTCAATAGTATGAAGATTACTGCCTTGGGTTATCCATGTTATATCATATATTTGACTCTTGTACCATGATACTCCACCAGTTGGACTTGTGATTGTAATTGAATGTTCCACTTCAGAACCTTGAAGAACAAATAAGTTCTGCCCGGATAATGCATATATATAACTATCATGAACCTCAATATCAACAAGACTTTGATAAGTCGTATATTGTCCTGCAAGAAATGGATCCAACTTATTACTTATATCATAAACAGTTACAGCGTCCCATCCGTTATTTGTTACATACGCAAATTTTCCATCAACATAAACCTCATAAGCTGTATATCCTCCTATGGATGAAATTTCGATAGGAAATGCTGGATCTGAAACATTTAAAATTCTCAAACCATGGGTCCAATCCGCTAAATATGCATAATCTCCTTCGACATATATTCCCCAAGCTTGATCTGTAACATTGGTTGTTTGTGAAACTTGGACTGGAGCTGTCGGATCTGAGACATTCACGATTTCTAACCCTCCATTCCAATCTGCAATATAAGCTAATGAACCAACAACTTGGACATCATACGGTAATCCCGTAGGATCATCAAACTCTCCAATTTCATCAACATTTGTTGGATCAGTAAAATTTATGATTTCCAATCCATAACTTTCACTTGCAACATATGCATACATATCTTCAGCATATATGCCCCAGGCCAATCCACCATCGATATATTGATCTAAAAGAATTGGATTTTCTGGATCTGATACATTGATAATTTTAAAATCTGCCGAGGTACCCGCAATGCATGCGTAATCTCCAACTACGTGCACATCACCATGCATACCTATTGGAGTAGAAATATCACCTACATAAGAAGGATTGTAAGGGTTAGTAATATCAAGAATTAGTAAATTTCCGTCTCCGATTATATAAGCGTAGTCCCCTACAATATGCATTCCATTAGCACTAAATAAAGAAACAAAGGTATAATTTCCCGTCCTTACCATATTGAGATCTGATGTAGCTGATTTTAGATATAAAGTCGGAATTGATGGATATATATTACTGCACAATACACTTAGAATGCTTGAACCTATTGATGTTATAATAATTAAATTAATGAATGTTTTCCGTGAAATCCTCATAATAATCACATTAAATTGGTCTATTATTATTGTATCAGAAGATTATATAAGACCTTAGTATCTCTATAAAAAAGGTACTTCTCCAAGAAAAATTAATGGTGATAGATTTTACATACTTTATCATTTGTTTAATTATTCATCTAATGTTTTATTGCATTCACAAGTAATGATATAAGGGAAATATCTTGTATTCACAAGCGAGTTACTTTTAAATAGTACCCAATAGACTATGAGTTAACATGTGCGATGAGTGTTTAAAGCATAATTCTGCTAAATGGTATCTAAACGCTAAAAACTATAGCAAAGAATTAGCTGAAGAACTCGATCTAAAAGAATTTTTTTTAGAACAATATAAGAACTTTGAGGCAATGCAAGTTCGTAAAATCGCTGGTCTTGATGGTGTTGGCTTGGGATACAAAGTTAAAATGCCGATTATTGGTCGTATAACGAAATATTATGCTGAAAAAATGCTTCACACACATAAACCAAAAAAGAATCCATTTCGTGCCGAAGGACACATCGGACAAGTCATACCACTACATGATGCTATAGCTTTACTAGAACATTGTGTTGATGAAAATAGTATCATTCTTAAATATTGTATGTGTAGATGGATGCACAAAGCAGAAAAAGAAGCATGCTGCATAAATTTTGGTATTATGAGCGAGGTAATTGATAAATTACCACGGTTCATTCCAGATAATGAAAAGTTTCGTATCTCAAAAGATGAAGCAATAGAAAAATTCAAATCCTTTCATAAGAAGGGATATATCGGCACCATATGGTATGGACACTACCCATATATTTCAAATCTTTGCGCATGTGCTACTCCTGCATGTGCTGGTATCAGACCTCGATTGGAATTTGGTATAAGAACCATATTTAAAGGAGAATATATAGCTCATATAAATCCAAATGAATGTCAAGGATGTAAAAGTTGTAATTCTGCGTGTAAATTTGACGCAATTCATTTTAACGAGAAAGATAGACTCTCGGAAGTTGATTTGGAGAAATGTTATGGTTGTGGATTATGTATAGATCGATGTAAATTTAGTGCACTGAATTTGAGAGATAGAAAATCAGTGAATGCTATTCCATTGGAGTATTAAGTAGGTGTATAGTTTGAGTAAGACTAAAATTAGAATTGATTACTCCAAATGCGGGGATAAAAGTGGTTTTGACCCGCGCAACTGTGGTAAATGCCTTAGAAATTGTGAACCAGCAGTCTTCTTGCTCCATGAATCTTTAGATTATGAGAATGAGGATGATCCTTACGACCCACAAATCTGGAGAGTAACTCCAGTATATCTTTCATTATGCACG
>JAEOUK010000299.1 GCA_016839385.1 Promethearchaeota archaeon | reverse complement strand
GTTTTATTAGAAACCGAATACATTTGCTCAACTTCATTAACTGTCATTCCTAAAGGCTTCTCAGCTAGAACATGAACACCTTCTTCCATAGCTTCTATCGCCAAAGGCAAATGTGTTTTGGGAGGTGTACATATATCAACAAAATCTAAACGCTCTTTTTTAATCATCTCAGAAAAATTAGAATAATACTTGGTTATCCCAAATTCTTGAGCCACCCGCTTAGCTACATTTTCTTGAATATCACAAATAGCGGTTACCTCAACATTACTCAATTTTTTCAATACCGGCAGATGCCTATGTTCAAGAATGTGACCTCCACCAACTGCACCAACTTTCAACACATTATTCACCTTTTAATTTTAGGAATTTACCTTTCACCAAATAGATAAAGGTTATTCTATATCTTGATACTTCAGATATCATAATATAAATTTTCCTATAGAATAACCTAAAAAGACGGCAAAAGAAGACAGAGATATAACTAGCAATTGAGACAATAATTTAATGTTATAAAATTTTTTTAATCGACTTGGAATAGCTTCAATTAATAGATATTTAAGGTAACTATCTTCTGTTGACATATCAGCACTAATGCTTCCTTTATTTTGAATAAGAAGTGCTTTAGATAAACCCTCAAAAAAAGACCTTCTCCAGATATAACCAATTTTAGTACGTTTTTTTATAACATTATGGTAAACAATTGCTTCAGGAATATAAACTATTTTGGCTTTTGAATATTTCTTGAAAATCCTTGTGGAAAGTTCAGGCTCTTCGCTCCCTAAAAGATTTTTTCCAAATCGTCCAATATCTGTTCGAAAATAACCTACTTTTTCAAATATACTTTTTCGAAAGGACATATTGCATCCTATTGCATTCCTAACTGCTGATTTTTTCTTTGGCAATCCTTTGTAGGAACAACCAATAATCCAGAATAATTCTTCTGGAAACCATTCAGGCACAGTTCCCGACCAATTAGGTCTTATTAATCCGCCAGTACCAACCACTTCAGGGACGTGATAAGGTTCAACAAGTTTTTCCAGCCAATATTTATCAGCAAAGGCATCATCATCAATAAAAACGATAATATCTCCAACAGCAGCTTTTATCCCAGCATTTCTAGCATTTGAAAGCCCAAATTGATCACTTACAATAATCTTGACATTTTTTGACAAGTGAGATTGAAAAAATGTTACCAAATCATCATCTGGATCAACCACAACCAATATTTCATCAGGCAACAATGACTGCGATTCCAAAGATATAATACATTTATTAATATCAAATAGGCGATCTTTCGAGAATGCCGAAATAATAACTGAAATTTTCATTTTGACACAACCAGATAATTAGATAACAACTAGAAGTTATAGAAAATAATTATCAAATATTTAAACGCAATAAATTACTAGTAATACTTTCTTGAATAATTCTTTTCAAAATACTAAAACCATCACTATAAGTCAATTTTTTTTCTCCTAACCGGGGCCTATAAATTATTGGAATCTCTTGAATGTGATATCCCAATCTTTCGATTCTATGATTCAGCTCTGCTTCTATATCAAATCCCTTCGATTTTGGAACCCAATCCTTCAAAAGTTCCCACCTAATTACTCTTAATCCACTAAGCGGATCCTCAAGTTTAACACCATTAAGTAAATATTGAGCTAGAGCAAGAAATCGATTGCCTGTATAATATGGATTCCTTATTGAGGTGGGTTTTATCATACTTGAGAAGCGATTTCCTATAACCATTCCAACTTCAGAGCAAGTCTCAAGAACGTTAATCATTTCTTTAAGATACGCAGCAGGATAAGTGTAATCTGCATCAATCAATATCAAATAATTGGGATCGCCAGTAACAAGATTTATCCCTTGAGCAATAGCATCTCCTTTACCAGCACCTTTTTGGTAGGTAACTAACCCATAATTTCTTGCAATCTCTGCAGTTTTATCAGTACTATTACCATCAACTACAACAAAATTTGGATTACCCAAAACTTGTTGAACCTCATCTAGAGTAAGTCCTATACCTTCTTCTTCATTCATGGCAGCGACTAGAACACATACATCCTGATAATCCATTGAAGTTCCTTCTACAGCGTGTTATGTTTCTTCAATGTTATAAATTATTAGGAATCCATTTTCTAGACTTATGTTCTATTCTACAGAATAAAAATCCAAAATGCTATCGAAATATAAAATTACAAAAAAATTCTGATCGAATAATTACTACTTACATGATACTATTTTTAGTAGTTAGCAAATTCTCGAGTTTGTTTTTCCGAACGTCTATTTGGTTCTTTTGCTGATTAAATTTCTCACAACTTTCCTCATAATTAGCATATAACTCAAGAAATTCTATCCCTTTATTTGTTAAAAAAAAATAATTGCCATCAGCATAAATCAATTCTTCAGACAAAAGTTCTTCCAAATATTTACGTAGAAGCAGATAAGACAAATTTGCCTGATACATAACATGAGTTTTTCTG
>JAEOUK010000298.1 GCA_016839385.1 Promethearchaeota archaeon | reverse complement strand
TGCGGGATTCCTCCATGATTTGGGAGATCCAATATGATGATAATGAATTCTTTTAAATATTAACCAAACGAGATAAATGAGAAAAAAAAAGAAAAGTGAAAAAAAATGAGTATGAAAATAATTGATCGACCGACTGAGACCAAAGGAGGAACAAGAATTGCTTATGCCTTTGGAACGCTTGCAGACAATTTAGCGTTGCAGAATTTCATGTTTTTGGGTTTTGCATATTATCTAACTCATGTTGGATTGCAAGCGTGGATGATCTCAGTTGTTTGGATAATGTATAGTATATGGGATGCTTTTGATGATCCCTTAATAGGTGTGATTTCGGATCGTACCAAAACTAAATGGGGTAGACGAAAAATCTATGTTTTAATTTCTTGGATTCCGCTGTGTTTGTTAATGATTATCTTATGGTTTCCTGGTGGATTAATCAATGGTTCAGATCTTCTAATAATGGGATATCTGCTTGCCGTATTGATCTTATTCGATTTGGTTTTCACCATGTATACAGTAAACTTCAACGGTTTATGGCCTGAGATGTTTCTTACAGACAAGGATAGGAGAAGAGTAGGATTATGGCGTTCTGTATTCACAATAATTGGTTTGTTAATCGCTTTTCTGACCCCTGAATTTATTATTGGGGACCTAATTAATCAAGGGGGAAATCCTGAAGCACCTACAAAATTCCTTATAAATGGAATAGTCGCTGCAGCTGTAGTTTTCGTTACAATAGGAGTGATGTTTGTTTGGGGGTCTTTTGAAAGGAAAGAGTTTGCAGATGATGCCAAAAATGCGCCATCTTGGAGAGATTCTTTCCGTATTACTTTGAAAAATCGATCTTTTTTGCTGTACGCTATTACAGCTCTAGCAGTATTCATTGTGTATAATATTCTCCCAACAATAGTCCCATTTTTTGCCGAGGTAGTAATTGAAGACGTAGATAGTGGAATTGTAGTTATGGTTGGATTGCTTGTAGGTATGTTGAGCACACCGTTATGGATGTATTTACAAAAATCAATTGGAATACGCAAAGCTTATATGCTTGATATAGCATTCTGGGGAATTTCTCTGCCTGTTATGGCTTTTGTTCCCCAAAAGCATGATATAGTGATAACCTACATTTTAGTTGCAATTATGGGTATAGGATTAGGAGGATCTATGTATTTATATGATCAAGGCATTGCTGTGGTTATAGATGATGATACTGCTCGTTCTGGATTGAAAGTCAGAAGAGAAGGAGCATATTATGGCGTTATTGCATTCTTTAACCGGTTTTCTACAGGAATAAATTTTGCAGTAATTGCAATTGTCTTTACTGGGACAGGGTGGGGAGATTGGGCTCTTCGAGATACTGGTCCAATGGGAGAATTAGGTGTTCGATTTTTAATAGGTGCATGGCCTGTGTTGATTTTAGCTGTCGCGCTTGTATGTTTGTACTATTGGCCTTTGAATAAAGCACGAATTGATGAAAATAAGCGTATTTTAGAAGAAATAAAATTAAGTAAAATTTAGTAATTCACTGTTTTTTCTCTTTTTTTATTCGGACCAAAGTTTCAATAATAATTTTTGCCACTAAGAATGCTGTCATTTTATTTTGTGAATCGAGATCGGGTGAATATTCTACAAAATCCAATCCTACTATGGTGTAATGTTTCAATATTTCATCCAAGATCTTTAAATATTCTCTATAGGTAATTCCTCCAGGAATGGGATAACCAGTTGCTGGAGCGACGGAAGGATCGAACACATCTATATCGATAGATAGATATAATGGTGGCTTAATTTCGGAAGAAGGGGGTAAAAATTCCGTATATAAATTATTTAAATCTTGCATTCGGAGATAACGAAATTTTTCCTTTTGGGACCATTCTATTTCAGGAAGGTCAATATCACGAACGCCAATAACACCTACTTTATCTGGTTCTGAACCAATCATCTCATAAACTCTACGAGTTACGGTACAATGTACGTACTTACTCCCTTTCCATTCATTATAGCAATCTAAGTGTGCATCCAATGAAATATAATTCAAGTTTTTAATCTTTTTTTCTTGGATAAATGCATTTACAGTGTAGAATGTAATTGAGTGACTTCCGCCAATAAATATAGGGATTGCTTGGGGAGCTTTTTTCAGAAGTAGAGGAATAAACTTGTCCATATCTTCGGAAATATCTCCAAGATCCACAATACGTAATTTGTTCAAATCCATTCCATCTTCCGATGTAAGAGAAAGATCTAATGAAATCTCTCGTATTTCATCTGGAGCTGTTTGGCATTTTCCCCGTTGTTGTGTCATTTCTCCATCAAATGGAATACCAATTATTATAAATTCTGTGTTTTCTTTAGGTTCCGATGGAAAATCAAAAAATCGGCTTGTTTGTTCCATTATCATTTCTCCTATTACTCCACAAATACTGCTGCTGCTATGCACGTAATAAAACCCAATATGGATGTGAAGTTTAATTTTAAATATGCAGTGATTTCAGAAGTATTGCATTCAATTATTGTGTCATTTCTTGAGGATTGCAATAATCTCATAGCTAAATTACATGAGTTTTTTTTTACATCATCAAGATTTCGGTTTGTCCCCGAATATTCACTTAAATACCCGTAGAGATTTTTATCTTTTGGTTTAGCAATACCAATTGATGCGAAAACGTTTTTTTCACCATTTGGAGAATTGTAATTAAAAGTTATCTCAGAAATTACGGTATACACAATCTGTCCGGGAGTTAACTGTTTTATACCTTCTTCCAAAGGAATCTCTTCACATTTTACAGGTAATATAGATGAAACTCGAACCAAATTATAGCATGCGATTTGAGCATCTTTGAGAGCGTTTTCAAAACTAATAAGCTTCTCATCTGCTTGCCCTATTCCTCTAGTGAAGAAGATCTTCCTAGGAATCATGAGAAAATCTACGTATGATAAAAAAAAAGGTTTAGTATCCTATAATTTTAACATCAATTCTAGTAATCGTTTTGCACCATATTTATCTAGAGGTTTGTTATTATTGCCACATTTTGGACTAATCACGCAACCTGGACAAGCTTCCTTGCACTTACAGGTACTGATGAGTAGATATGTCTTCCGTAATAATTCCACAACCGTGTCATATAGTGATTCTGAAATTCCAATACCTCCTGCAATCCCATCATATATGTAAATCACTGGCCATTCGTCAAGTTGAGAGTCGGATCGTGTTGATACCCCACCAATATCCCATCGATCACACATAGTAAAATAAGGAGCCATACTTATTGCAGCATGCTCAATCGCATGGATTGAACCGTTAAAATCATAGCCTTCTGACTCTAATAACGCAATATAATCTGGAGGAATAGAGAACCAGACAGCTTTTGTATTTAACTCAAGAGGAGGTAGAGTGAGGACTTTCTGCGTTATTTTCTCATTGGTTTCAACAGATAATACATCATACCCTACGACGGTTTCGGATACTCTGACATCTCCATAATAAATGTTAATATCACTTTCAGCCTTTGATTTATCAGCTTTCCCCCGTTGCAGAATATCAGTTATAATTCGTGAACGAGTGTATGTAAATCCATCATCTTTTGTAAGTTTTACAACTTTATTCTCTATGTCTAAAGAGGTGACACGATATGGTTCTGCTAAATATAAGTAAATAGCCCCATCATGTAGTTCCTTGTAAACATAAGCTTTTTCTTCAAAATTTACCAACGTATCTTGTTTTTTTTCTCGCTGTATGATTACCTGATAATCACTTTCACGAATACTCGAAAGGGAAACAGATTGGGGAGGAAATTGTTCAATGGAATTATAATAATATCGTTTACCTTTCTTTTTTACAAGGTTTTTCTTTTCTAATTCCTCAATCGCAGTGGAAAAGGATGGACCAAAAATATTTTCGTCTTTTTCAGTCAATGGAGCTTCTTTAGCAGCACATTTTAGATGGTTTTCAAGTATATGTTTATTGTTGAGATTAATATTACATATTTCAGGAGATTTTGTAAGAAGTTCATCAGGATTATTCACATAATACAGATCTAAAGGATTAGGAAAAGGAACTAAAAAGGACACACATTCAATTCCGGTTTCTGGATTGTATTTTCTTCCTGCTCTACCTACTTGCTGCCACATGGAAGATACGGTCCCAGGAAAGCCAGATAAAATTGTGCAATCTAGGGATCCGATATCGACTCCTAGTTCGAGTGCAGTAGTAGAATATACTCCAATAACGTTACGGTCCCTGAGAGATTCTTCAATTCTTCTTCTATCCTTTGGTAGTAGTCCTGCTCTATAGGAAATGACTCTATCTACTAAATATTCATTATCGTTTGTACCGAATGCTTTGCGTGAATACATTGCATTTAATTCTGCCATTTTACGAGACCGAACAAAGGCTAAAGTTTGCAGATCTTGTTGTATCATGAAATTAAATAGATAACGCGTTTGTGTGTGAGGAGATTTGTATATATCACTATCTTTTTCCAATGGAAGATTCCACATAACAAAATATCTTCCAGGATTTGGTGAACCATCTTTATCTACTATTATAAAATCCGATTTTCCCGTGAGTTTTGTGGCTACTTCTTCAGGATTTTTAATGGTTGCACTGCACAAAATGTATATAGGATTAGCTCCGAAAGAATTCAAAGCTCGGTTGAATCTACGCATCACTTGGGCAAAATTAGATCCAAATATCCCTCTATAATGATGTATCTCGTCAATTATGATATATTTTAAATTCGAGAATACTCGAGTCCACAAATTCTTATATGGTAAATAGTAATGAAAACCATAGGGATTAACAATAATCAATCTACTCTGTTTTCGTATTCTCCGTTTTTCATCAACAGGTGTATCTCCATCATAAACCCCTAATAGATTTTTGTCAATTTCTAAGAAATCCATTATTTTATGTAATTTTACACTTTGATCTTGAGCTAATGCTTTCTGTGGGAAGAGATATAGTGCACAAGAATCGGATTCAGTCAATAAGGATTGTAAAACTGGTATGTTATATGCTAATGATTTACCTGATGCAGTTGATGTAACAATAACAACGTTTTTACCATCAAGAGTAGTATTAATAGCTTCCGCTTGATGGGAATACAAATCAAAATTGTTAAACTTCAACCATTCATCGATTTTCGGATGAAGACTTTTGTTAAGCTTCCCTTTTACAGGGGGGGTTTTTCTTATTTTTTCAATGTGGACAATTTGATTCTCATAAAAATTCTCAGACGTTATTGCATGGAGGATGTCTTCAATAGTCGTTGCTTTCACCCAAGATCTTAGTTTGGTGGAGTATTTAATTCATTGTCTTAAAAAAAGGAAGAGTGGAATGATCTAAAAACTCCCAAATCAGTAAGTAGAATAACCAAAAATGTGATGAATTTTTTATAATTTGGTGAAGCTTTTAACGGTTTTTTCATCTAATGTCTTGATTACTTCGATTAACAAATTGATTGCATTCTCAACATCTTGGAGAGACAATATTCCATTATGACTGTGAATATGTCGAGTTGGAATTCCAATGAATAAACTGGGAGCTCCTATTCCTGTTAAGTGAATAACACCTGCATCGGTACCTCCTCTTCTCAAGAAAGCAGGTTGCCATTTAATTTTTTTCTTATTAGCAATATCAATAACATATTTTCGAAAAATTGGATTGGGGATCATTGAGCCATCACCGGCAGAGATTGAAACGCCTTCCCCCATCTTTTGACTTATACCAGTAACTCCTGGAGCATCTCCAGAAACATCCACATCTAATGAAAATCCGATGTCAGGTTCTATTAATTTTGCTGCTGTTCTAGCTCCACGTAATCCTACTTCTTCTTGCGTTGTAGATGCGCAATACACGATATTGTGATGTTCTATGTTTTCTTCCTTTAATTTTCGCAATACTTCTAATATAATAAATACTCCTATTCGGTCATCGAACGCCTTTCCAAAGGCTAACTTGACTTCTTTAGTTTTCTTCTCATTTTTTTTATCAATTCGGTTACGTTTTTCAATCCGGAAGGTTGCGATAGGTACAGCAGGATCCCCGATATTAACTCCGAGTTCTTCAACTTCTTTGGCAGATTTACAACCTATGTCCACAAACATCTTTTCTAGCGGGATTACCTTATTCCTTTGTTCTTCTGGTAAAACATGGGGAGGAGGAGCTATAATTATTCCAGTATATTTTTTTCCGTCCATTGTGCGAATAAGGATTTGCTGGGATAAGATTGAATGACTCCACCAACCTCCCAAATTACTTATTCTAAGATAGCCATTCTTTTCAATTCCACAGATCATAAATCCAATTTCATCTGCATGTCCTGCTAACATAATTTTTGGACCTTTTGATCCTTTTTTAAAAATCACACTTCCAGTTCTATCATACTCTATCGTATCAGCGTATTCCTTTCCATACTTTAATGCAATTTTCTGAACATCTCTTTCGTGCCCTGAAGGACCAAACGCATTGGATAGTTCTTCCAATAGTTTTTCATTAAGTTTATATTCGGACATATTTCTCAATCATCTCTTTTAAAACGTATATGGTACCCAGACATAATTAAATGATAGTGTTTTGTTCACTATATATGAGCAAAGTGCAGTCACCTAATTTGCGCAGAGTACAAGAATTTATCGCGGAAATTCTCCCTTTTTTAGAAAATAAGCCACTAATACGAGAAATAAAAGATGGTCCTGTACTTTATGTGGGAGATATCCATGGATTTTACCAAGATTTATTAAATGCATTTAGAATTGCGAAATTAAAAAATGTTCAAAGTCTTGTGTTTTTAGGAGATTATACTGATCGTGGACCAGAGCAATTGAGATGTTTTCTAAAAGTAATGGACGCTTTTGCTCGTTCTGAAGGATTTCAAAAACAATTCTTCTCTGAGTATATTGAAGAACTTAAGTATGATTTCAATGTGTTTGCTCTGCGAGGTAACCATGAAGATATAGAGATAAATCATCGATATGGTTTTGTAAAAGAATTGATAGAAGAACATCAATTCCCCTATTTTCCTGAAAAAGAAATTTATAAGCTATACAATCATCTGCCAATACTTGCTATCACAAAATGGAAAACGATTGGAGTTCATGGAGGAATCCCAAAATCCAAAGAAGATTATTCTCTGATTAGGGCTCTTATCGGCCAAAAGACTCCTATTAACATCGATGTATCAAATGCTCAACTTGTGTATCAAGCAATGTGGAATGATCCATTTGATGATGATAATAATAATAAAAAACCTCAATTTCGAAAAAGTGTTAGAGGAATAAATTGTTTTGAGTTTAATCGAGCAGCATTAGAAG
>JAEOUK010000297.1 GCA_016839385.1 Promethearchaeota archaeon | reverse complement strand
CCAATCATCTCTTCCCAATCAGATTCAACAGTAATCATGCCATCTGTCGAGTGTGTGTGATCCGTTTGTTGATTTGGATCGTCTGTTTCTTGGACATGTGGTTCAGCTCCCGGATCATGAGTATGTGCCGTATCGTTTGCGTGAACATGTGGTTGGTTTTCATCATGTAAATGACCAGAATCTGCCGTGGTATGCTGGTGAGTGCTTTCGCCATGAATGTGAGTGGTCTGACTCACATGATTTTGAGATTTACTTTCATCATGAACATGCTGATCAGATCTATCTCCACAACTAAAGGAAAAATAAAATAGCAGCATAAAGAATAAAAACAATGGGTGTTTTTTCATTTCAAGTACTCCAATTTGTCTAGGAAAACGATCTTAAAATTCTACTCCAGTTAAAGATGTTAAATTTGCCTTTTCCACTTGGTAACTAAATAATGATTCTAAATAACCTTCTCTTGTATGAATCAAAATTTGCTGAGCGTCGATATATTCGAGATAGCCAATTTCACCAATATCATAACTTCTTTTTGCGATTCTAAACGTTTCTTCGGCCTCCTGCAGAAGTTCGGTTTGATACAATTCAACTTCATTCATTGCTTTTTCAAACCGGGAAACCGCTTGATCATATTCCCTTCGGATTCTTAATTGTTCAGCGCTTAATTCCGATTTTGATTTAGATAATTCAGCATTTTTTTGTTGAATATCTCCTTTATGCCTCATGAACCAAAGTGGAATTGATAATCCAATTTCGCCTCCCCATAAGTCATGTTTATTTAGTTTCTGTTTGAAATATGAAAAATGAAGTCCTGGTAATAATGATCCAATCGACAGACTTCGAGCATTTGACGCTACACGAACCGCTGTTTCTGCGACTGAAAGAGCAGGATGTTTTTTTAAATTTTCCATCGATTTTTCTGAAGAGAAAAATTTTACATTTAGAGGTAACGAATCTGTTAAGGCTATTTTTTCGATTTCATAATGTTTAAAACCTAAGATTTCTCG
The DNA here is from genome assembly GCA_016839385.1 of Promethearchaeota archaeon. The sequence goes on along the minus strand of JAEOUK010000297.1, from coordinate 1,244 downwards.
AAATTCTGATTTAGCTACTTCTAGATTTTTTTCTCGATCTTTGTACTCCTTTTTGCTGGAACTCCAATTTACTTTTGCTCGCAACATGTTTAAACGATTGCTTTCCCCAAGTTCATAACTGCGTTTTGTTTTTTGATAAAACTCTTCAAAGAGGTCTAAGTGACTTTTGCCTAAATTAAGTAATTCCTTTTGTAATAAAATATTGAAATAACTTTTTTTTACAATAAACGATAAGTTTCGTTTGAATTGATCTATTTGATATTGGCTTTGCTGAATTTTTGCATTAAATAATCTATGTTTGAAAATGTAGTTGGTTGGAAAATCGATTGATTGTTTAAAAAACAATTTCTTTGCTTCATAATTTGAATAGGATTCTCCTTCTGGAACGCCTTCAATTTCAATGCCAATCTCAGGATCTGCAGGCATCATATTTATCCAGTAAAATCCTTTTTGCGCGGATTTTTCTTTCTCTTGAATGTGGAGAATCGGATTTTTTTCATGAGCCAAAGTAATAGCCGCATCCAAAGACAAATGTATAACTTCTTGGCAATAAATTATAGAGAATGAAAATAAAATTATTAAAATTATTAAGAAGCTTCTTAACATACTAGAACTCCAGAACTTCAAAAAAGTAAAATAGTTTTAAAAATTATAATGAAACGTACAGGCTTATAATAATTGTCTTTTAAAGAGTAATTTAGGTTGAAAGATTTTTGCAGTTTGATCAGAACAAAAATGACTGCAAGAATGAAAAAATAGGTAGTTTTAAAACAAAAAGATTGAGGGAATTTTGAAAAAGTGGTTTAACTGATTCAAAGAACTCAAATTGAACAGAACAAGTAAAGCTATTTAACAAAGAAATGATTTTTGCAACACTAAATTTTAAGTCATCGAATGGTTTACTGATTAATGAGGTCGAGACTAACTGTCTAAAATCATGTGTCTCATGATGATTATGACACTCACACGGTAAATGAAATTCCGAGTGAAGAAACACAAAAGAAAGTGATAAAAAAATAAATGTTATGACGAGATTTTTAAATTTCATCTTATTATTTTTCATTTACTTACTATATAGTAAAAAAAATAGGAATAAAACATCCAGAAATCAAGAAGAATATCTATTTTTGATAATTAATGAAGCAAAATACCTCTAATAAGGATCTGTAAGGAATAAAAGTAGTGTATATGTTTTAGGAATTACATTACTTCTATTCAGACATAAATTCAAAATCTGCATTTTT
>JAEOUK010000296.1 GCA_016839385.1 Promethearchaeota archaeon | reverse complement strand
TTACCCACTTTTATCCTATCTTCTATTGTGTATCTATTTTTCTTTCCGAAACCATTTAAAAAATAATAGAAATCCAGGATTGTTAAATTATACTATTTTATTAATTTTGATTTTCATTTCGGTCTATGAGGTTGGCCAATCCAGTATAAAATCACTTAACGAAAAATTACGTGCAATCGTGTATACCGCTTCAGATATTAGCCCTAATTTTTTGGACAGAACAACAAAGAAGTTGATTGAAAACGAACTTAAATCACCACCCTATCCAATTTTATATCCAGAAGCTCAATTAACAAGTTATCTTGACCGACCCCTAATCACATTCATTCAAGAAAATATCGAAGCAGACTCTGTTTTTCTGTCAGAGCGATTAACTGAATACAACCTTCCTGCATACACGAATCAACAAGTTTATTTAGGTCGAATGGGTTGGCCGTCTTGGGGAGATATTTGTCAGGATGTTCGGATACGCGGAGCTCAAAATGCTTTCCCCAATTACAACAAACCACCAATCGTTTTTAATCGAATAAATGTTGCATGCTCCATTTTAGATGAGCAGATTGAAGTAAATGAGTTGTCAAAAATACTTTTTCAATATAGCGAAGACATAGATTATATTATTGTGACTCCAAATATGCCTTATCTAAGAACAAAATTAAATATGGTTTTACCTGATAGGGAAATATACAATAGAAATATGTTTTCTGTTTTTGAAGTTAAATAGTGGTCATGAATATAATAATCTGGTTGATTGCGTATGGAATCTGAGAGTCTGACCTATCGAAGTGTTAAATCCGTAACATTTCAGTCTATTAGCAGTCTTGGGAGAATCCTGATCAGTTTCATACGAACAACTATATTAGCTCGTTTATTACCAATTGAAGTATTTGGGGTATACGCTTTTGCAAAATCAGTTGTTATTTTAACAGGGGAATTCGCAAACTTTGGGTTTGGAGATGCTTTTTTGTATCAAAACGAAGAAACTCAAAATGAAGAAACAGCAGCTGATATCCATTTCACCATAAAGTTGATTTTTTCATCTGCGTGGATTTGTATTCTTCTAGTTGTTGTGCATATATTTTCACCAAGGGATTATAAAACTGCTTTGTTAGTCCTTTCTGGAGTATTTTATTTGGTATTTCTATCTGAAACACCACAGATAATTCTTACTAGAAGGGTTGAACATCGGCGTTTAGCTGTTTTGGAATTACTTACATCTATATTAATTACAGTTGTGGCATTATTCTTGGCATTCCGGGGAGCAACCCTATGGGCTTTGCTATCCATGGATATAAGTAGAGCGATATTATGGGTTTTTGGTCTTTACATATGGAAACCTGTATGGATTCCAAAATTAAGGTGGGTCAAATCCACTATAAAGTACTACTTAAATTTTGGATGGATTAATTTTATTGCCCATGTTTTACTGCAATCTCTTGATCGGATAGATGACTTATGGACAAATATCTGGCTTGGTACACAACAACTCGGGTTTTATTCCAGAGCCTATACTTTCGCAACTTATCCTCGCAGGGTGCTGAGTAAGTCAATTGAATTGGTTTCAATTGGTACATTCTCGGAACTAAAGGATAATAGAGAAAATTTATCAAGAGCATTCTACATTTCTAATGCTTTTCTTATTCGAGTTGGTTTTTGTATTGCGGGTGCACTCTCTTTGGTAGCGCCAGAGTTCATACGGTTAGTTTTAGGAGATAAGTGGTTACCTATGTTAAATGCATTTCAATTAATGATTGTATTCACATTACTTGATCCAATAAAAGTGACTATTGCTAACTTGTTTGTTGCAGTTGGTCAACCTAATAAAGTCGTGAAAGCGAGGGCGATTCAATTAGGGGTGATGATTATTGGATTGTTTGCCTTAGGTCCCATCTTAGATATATCAGGCGTTGCTTTAACGATGGATATTATGTTGGTAGTGGGTATATCTATTTTGTTTCATTGGGCAAAAAGAATTGTTGATTTTTCAATTAAAACTTTATTTTTAATCCCAATTTTAGGTGTAATAATTGGATTGTTTATATCAAATATTATTTATTTATCTTTTATTCAGGAATCGAATGACATAATAGCACTTATAACTAAATTAACTTTATTCATCAGTGTCTTTACTGGAGTATTGTATTCCTTTGAAAATAAATTACTTCGAGATTTATTTCTTTTACTGAGAAACGTATTTAAAAAATGAACAAGATGGTGTTAAAAATTAATCGAAATATTTTATATTGCAAATGCTAAACCATATATCCAGTAATGTAAGTTTGGATTCAATAATGGCTTCCTACAGTTGTGATGATTTTTAAAAAATAGAATTTTATTCGTGAAAGAAAAAATCAAAATTCTTTTCCTAATTACTGATTTTAAACTTGGGGGAGCTCAATCTGTAATGACGAATTTAGTAAAAAATATCAATCAAGAAGAATTCATCCCATTTGTTGCTTGTTTATTTGGCGGAAATACCACAATTGCAAAGGAATTAAGAGCAAAAGGTATTATTGTAAAAGACTTGGGAATGACCCATTTCTGGAGAGTTGACGCACTTTGGCGGCTATACAGACTCATAAAACAACAAAAGGTCCAAATCCTTCATGCTTCATTATTTCACGCGAGTATTGCTGCAAGGATAATCGGTAAAATGGCTCGAGTTCCAATAATAATTTCCTGGCGTCACAATATTTTCCATGGAAGTTATGGACGTGAGGTGATTAGTAAATTAACTTCATTTTTGGATGATGCAGTAACAGCGGTCTCTTTGGAAGCAAAAAATGCAGAAATAAAGTCATCAAGACTAAATAAGGATAAGATTCAAGTTATCTACAACGGTGTATCGACTGAAAAATTTTGTTTGAATGAATACAGAAATTTCAAAAAACTTAAACATGAAATAGGTATCAAGGATTATGAACTAAATATTGGTTATATAGGTCGAATAAATCCTGTAAAAAGTATTGATACTCTACTTGAAGCTTTCATGATTCTAAGTAAATCCGAAAATAAAGATATGAGCTTGTTAATTGTTGGAGAAGGAGAAACGCGTAATAAGTTGAAGAACCTATCCATATCACTGGGAATTATGCAAGAAGTTTATTTCTTAGGATCTAGGAATGATGTTCCACAAATATTATCAACTCTCGATATCTTCGTATTACCTTCTAAATCAGAAGGAATGCCGATGGTAATTCTTGAAGCTATGGCAGCTGGACTTCCTGTTGTTGCGACGAACGTTGGGGGGACTCCTGAAGTCGTTATTGATGGTGAAACTGGATTTCTCGTTCCACCTGGAGACCCACAAGCCTTGGCGGATGTGATAAAAAAACTGATGGATGATCCTGAATTACGTAGAAAGTTTGGTAAAGCTGGAAGAGAAAGGGTGGAAAAGCATTTTACCATTGAAGAAACAGTCCGAAAAACTGAGGAATTGTACCTTCGATTGTTGAAAGAAAAAGGGATCCAAGCATGAGCGACAGCCGAATCAATGTCCTCCATCCCATTACGCGGCTGATTGTGGGGGGTGCACAGGAAAATACAATGTATACGGCGGCGATGCTGGATAAGGATCGGTTTGATGTCCGCATCGTCTCAGGACCCCAAACTGGGAGTGAAGGGAGCCTGATTGAGGAGGTCCTTTCAAGGGATATCCCGCTGCAGATCATTCCAGAGCTTGTGAGGCAAATTAATCCCTTAAATGATGGTTTCGCTTTATTATCGTTAATTCGAATTATTAGAAAAGGACAGTATGAGATTGTCCACACCCACAGCTCCAAAGCGGGGGTGTTGGGGAGGATCGCGGC
>JAEOUK010000027.1 GCA_016839385.1 Promethearchaeota archaeon | reverse complement strand
TCAAAGGAAATATCTTTTCCGACAGTCGTGTTTAAAAGAATTTTAACTCCTATTTTTTCAATTAAACTGATTTCCCAAAGTATAACTTCAATAGGTAGTCTATATTCAGGGATTCCAAATGACCCCATACCACCCGGTAGTGGAAGGGATTCATAAATCGTAACATTATGACCTAATCGCCTTAAAAAATAAGCACATGTTAAACCAGCTGGTCCCGCTCCAACTATTGCTACTCTTTTCCCTGTATCCGGAAGGCAATTTTCTTCTAACCCTCCTTTTTCTTTTACATTGTCTGCAGCAAATGATTTTAGAACACAAATATTTAGTGCATCATCTTTTTCAATCTCTGCTCTTCGGCATTGGTCTTCACATGGGTGGGGACAAACACGTCCACACATTGCAGAAAGAGGATTATTCCTACGCATTACCTTATACGCGTCTAAATGTCTACCCGCAGCGATCAATGCTAGAAACCCTGGAATATTAATACCAGCGGGACAAGCATTTGCGCAAGGAGAAATGAACTTTTGTTCATAAATATCATTAACTTCTACTTTCTCATTACTGTGCTTTTGGGCAATTTTTTCTTCCTCATCGCTTAACTTGGGAGATTGTGATATGGTCATTATTTCTTTCCTAAATTTTCTGTGTGAATTTTGCAATAAATGCAGCGAGATCCATCACTTTGATGCTCTCGGGTTTCTCATTGCCTTCATCATCAGTTTCGTTCTGGAAGCAATTGAAATGAGTGATACATTTGGGGCATGTCGTAATTAGATATTCCGCTCCAGTTTCTACGGCTTCATTAACTCGGTTTTCCCGTAATATTTTCGTATTAGCGTTACAAGAACGGAATGTAGATACTCCACAGCAATTGGAATCATCTCGATTTGCCTTTAGTTCAACGAGTTCAATTCCAGGTATACTCTGAAGAATTTTTCGTGGTGCATCATATATTTTTCCTCCTAGACGTCCTAGTCTACAAGGATCATGATAAGTAACTTTTGCACTAACTGGAAACCGAGGTCCTAATAAGTGGAGCAGATCTTGTTCAATTAAGTATTCACTGAAATGTTTTACTTCGAAATTACAATTAACAACTAATTTTGGATAATCATATTTCCACATACGGTATCCTTCTGCACATTCTACAACAACAGTTTTTACACCTGCTTTGTTATATGCATCTACATTGTATTTTGCTAATTTTTTTGCAGTTTCTAAATCTCCAACCCAGTAATTATCATGACCACAACATTTTGTTTCAAGAACAACTGGGGTAATTCCCCCTTCGTTTAAAATAGAAATGACTCCACGAGGTGTGTTTTTGTATTGTGAGCGAAATTGATAAAAAATGTCATCTAGAAGAGATGTACACCCAATGAAATAAGCGACATCTCCTTTATCCACAATTTTTAAAGAAGGATCATTTTTAATGAAATCTATCTTGTTTGTCTTGAGTTCTGAATCGCTTTGAATTTTCGGAAAGATTTGCATAATTCCATCATGGGTTTGAATGCTCTTAGTAGTTTCATCTGTGAGTAAACCACATTGATATCCATACTCCCGTATCGCCTGTACAATTTCTGCAATTAAAACCCCTTCTTCTTCCTCTTCAGAAGCCATTGGACAATAAATTGCGCATTGTTCACAAGTCAAACAGTTAAATAATTCAGTTTCTTTAACGAAAGTATCCAAATTTTTAGTCTTAATTAACTTTTGGATAAAATCTTTTGGTGAAAATATACCTAACAAGTTGGTTGGGCATACTACTAAACATTTCCCGCACCCATAGCAGTAACTAGACAATTGTTTTACGCGTTCTAATTTTTTAGAAAGCTCTGGAGGAATTTCATGTTCTTGAGTCATTAATTTTACCTTTGATAAAACTTCGAATAAATTATGATCTAAAAATCAAATTAAACATAAATTAAAGATTTCCACCCGTATTCCACGAAAATCAAAAAATTCAGTAGTGTACACTCAACAAATTCATTTATGATTGAAAATTAAACATAAAGTATCTTGCAATCCTTTCGAGTTATCTTAGATGATTTTCATTTCTATTTTGATCTTTTAATGAAAATATTTCTTATCTTAACTGGTATTTCTGCCATTTTTTACGTAGTGATTGCAATAATTGTAGGACTAACCAAAAGTAAGGGACATAATACTAAAAGAATTATACATGATTCTGAATTACCAGTAGTAACAGTTCAAATACCCACATATAATGAACTAGCAGCGCTAAATTGTGCAAAAAATTGCATGAATTTTGATTATCCTAAAAATAAATTACAAATAATTATTGGGGATGATAGTTCTGACTCTGAAATCTCTAACCAAATTGATAAATTTTCCAATCAACACAATGGTCAAATTCTAGTTACCCGAAGAGGTAATAATGTTGGATACAAACCAGGTAACTTGAATCACATGCTTCATTTTTCTAAAGGTGATATTATCGTAATCTTTGATTCTGATTTTCTCCCAAAACGGGAGTTCTTAAAAGAAATCATCAAACCTTTTTTAATTGATTCAGAAATATCTGCAGTTCAAGCACGTTGGAGTATAAAAAACTTTGAGCGAAATTTCAATTCATTATGGGGAGGAACAATTGCTTATTACACTCATTATGTATTATTACCCTTTGCTCAAAATATTGGAGGAAATTGTTTTTTATGCGGATCTGCTGAAGCTATTCGAAAATCTACTCTGGAAGAATTGGGACCTTGGTCGGAAAATGCTCTAACAGAAGATATAGAATACTCTTTAAGATTAATGACTGCAGGAAAAAAAATACTATTTCTTCCGGAATTAAAATGCGAAGGAGAAGCTCCTTTTAGGTTTCGAGATCTGGGAAAACAACAAATGAGATGGGCATATGGTAATATTTCAGCCTTTAAAAATCATTTTCGCTCAATAATCCGTAGAAAAAAGAGTAATGGTATATCTGGAAGGGATAAAATGAGCATTTTCATATTTTTGATTAGTTATTGTCTTAGCATTTTCGTATTTTTTTCTACAATATTTAGCATCTTATCCCTCATTACGATAAATCCTAGCGGGATTTCAATAACTTGGGATTTTTTTATTTCTCCGAATTTACTCAATATTATTATTATCTCTAGTTTGACATTGGTTTGGATAATTTCATTGATTTTATCAAAAAATTCGAGATCCATTTTCAAAGTAATAATAAGTATGTTTACAATTGGACTTTTGATCCCATTTTTTATCGTTACCGGAATTTTGAAAGCAATTTTTGGTGGAAAGATGAATTGGTTTATTATAAAGAAAGGAGGAAACGATACAGCCTATACATAAGCTAGTAGATCACCTTCAACCCGAACATAATAACCTTTTTTGGACAAAGATACTTCGAATTCTTATGCAACCGTGGAGAGTTAGAAAACATGATATAATTCAAGCAATCCGAAATATTGGTTTTCAAAATTCTCCAAAAGACAAGTCAAAATTTCATCTCACTCAAATGACCAACCACCATAGGAACATAGATTGGATTTGGATTGTAACGGATCATTCTGACTCAATAACATTCGAAAATAACATTTTTACTGAAAATAGTATCATAAAGGTTTTTATCACATGTTCAGAAGAAATTATCAACATCAAAATATATTATAACAATCAAGATTTTGTTTTCCATAGTAATAGTGAGAATTATTTTAGATTAGTGGAATCCTTAATTGCTTATTTCTCTATGTCACATACGAAATTGGATTCTGGGTCACTTACAGCAATTTTTGGTCAAAATTCACTATTTCATCTTCTTGCTCTAAATTTAATGAAGGTTTCAACAAATGAATTTCATGAATGGACGAAAATATACAGAAATTTATATGATGAACGAATTTTGAATGAAAATCTTTATCTTTCCCACAAATATTTGTCATTTTTACTGAATGTTTTGATTTTAAAGCAGAATAATTGTAGTATATTCTCCAAAGAATCCATAAAAGATCTAATAAACCAATTTCCCCTATTTATCGAAATTGGAGGTGAAGAATATTCCCTCTTTTCAAGTAGTTTGTCTAACAAGAATTTGGTGTGTTTATTCCAACTATTTATTCCAAAGCTAACATTTGAAAAAGAAGACTTATTTTCTGAAATTTTTCAAGAATTAATAGCGTTAGAAACTCGACATCCGCTAGGAGAGGTTTACACTCCGAACAATTTAGTCAATTTAATGATTCAGCGTAAAATTTCAGGTCAATCGAGTTTTTTAGATCCTTCCTGTGGAACTGGAACATTTCTGATCGAACTCACAAAATTTTTATCAAGTCAAGAAAGATTAAATTCTAAAATCACAATTTATGGAATTGACGTCAACCCATTAACAATTCAAGCAGTTATGGCTAATTTTTTCCTTTTTTTTCAAGATATGGACAAAAATAAGCTCCCAAAAATTCATTTGATCAACGCAGATGCATTATTTTTGAATGAATATAACCAAAAAACATCTAATAATGTTTATACTATGCAATTGATGAGAGATCGCGTAGATTTTATTATTGGAAATCCTCCATGGATAAACATTTCTGGAATTTATCGCAGAGCCTACAAAGAAAACATTAAATCTCTTGCACGTAAAATGCATATTTTATTTAATGCAGAATCAAAGAATACTGAAATTAGCACGATATTTTTCAATCATGTAAGAGATGCATACTTAAAAGAAAAAGGAGGAATTTTCTTCATCCTTCCTGCTAGTGTGTTGAATGGCAGACAACATGGATATTTTCGTTATTTTCCAAATTTCAACAATATTGAAGTATGGAGTTTTTCAGAAGACATATTTAAAGTTCATAGTATCTGCCTTTATGCAAAAAATTCTCAAATAAATCCAGAGTCCGAAAACAAAGAAGTCACTAGGGATAGGCTGAGTCTTTTATGTACAAGATTCATAGTATTGGAAGATGGAAAGCTTAGGGAAATCGACGATTCTGAGAATCTTATCCCGCTATACATCAAATATGAGAAAAATTCCAAGTATCCCTTGGTTGGTAGGTTCAATCCCTCATCTGTTTTTTCCAAGTCTCTCGAGAATTTATCCATCCAAAAATCTCCTTACTATTATCAAGTAAGAGGGGGTTTGCGGATCGTTCCCAGAAGGTGGGTAGTAGTAAAAGAATCCCCACCTTTCAATAAGGATGTTGTAATTCATCCCAATTTAACACAACAAGCTAAAACTCAATGGGCAGTCCCCCCATATACCGAATATGAAATTGAATCTGAGTATATTCATGCGTTTTTGAAATCTGAGTTCCTAATTCCGTATACATTTGTAGAAGTTCAGTTTGCGTTTATCCCTATCCGAACTCAAAATCATGGGATCCAAAATAAACATGTAATTAATACTGATGCTTTAAAGCCAAAGGCTTCAAAATTGTTTAAGCTACTTGATAATGAATACAGACTTCGCATCAAGGATTCTGCATCTATGAAAACTTTGGCTGATAATTTCACATACAATAATCGATTACTTCCAACTAATCTCCTTTTACAGAAATCTCAAATAATGGTCGTACATAATTCAATTGGTTCAATTGTAAAAAGTGCAATCATTCGAGACCCCATACTTCTGGATAATTC
>JAEOUK010000055.1 GCA_016839385.1 Promethearchaeota archaeon | reverse complement strand
CATATGCCATATCTCTCTGGCAGTATTTCCTGATCACAGAGATGGATCGGCAAAATTTGAACGGAATATTTATGAGGAACTTAAATCTCGAGGGCATAATATTTCTTTACTGACAGTTAAATGGTCAGAAGGCTTTCAAGATCCAAATATTCATACAATAGATGTACCAAATTCTCGATTTCTCTGGGTACCAAAATATTCCGTATATTATCGTAACTATTTGAAAACGCATGATTTTGATATCATACATGCTAATGGTGCACGGGGAGCCTTGCCTGTAATTTTAGCAAATAAGCCTTATGTGACTCATATTCATGATGTTGGACCCTTTCAAGCTTCTTTTTCAGCCTTTCCAGGACTGAAATGGTTGGAAAAGAAAAATGCTCAGACAGCTTCCAAAATAATGTGTGGTGCTTATAGTGCACGTAAAGAAATATCTCATTACATGGATGTTAACCTAGATAAGATTGAGGTTGTATCTGTTGGCATTGATCCAGAATTTGTACCACGATCAAATGAGGGAAAAAAATTAAAAGAAAAACTCGGTATTGATGGTCCAGTAATGTTCTATGTTGGGAGAATTGCCTTTTACAAAGGAGTGGATGATATCATTAAAGCTTATAATTTGGCAAAAAAGAAAATTCCGGATCTGAAATGTGTAATTGGTGGTAAACCTACTTTGAAGATGCAATCTACTGTTGAGCAGTGGAAACATGATAATCCGGATATTATTTTTGCTGGTATGATACCAGATGAGGATTTACCTACTTATTATAGCATGTCGGATATGTTTATTACCTATTCATATGCTTCCGAGGGCTTTGGTATTACTCCGGTTGAAAGTTTATCATGTGGTACACCAGTGATATGTTCAAATTTATCGGCGTATAAAGAAGTATTACAAGATCAAGCTACATTCGTAGAACCTCAAAATCCAAATGTATTAGCCAACCACATAATTGAACAAGTTAAAAATCCAGAGATTGGATTAGAAAAAGTTCGGACTGCAGGACCGTTACTTCAAAATTATTCATGGAAAGAAGTAGTAAACCGGATTGAAAGAGTGTATGCGAGTCAATTAAAATAAAATAATGAGGAATCTTAATGCGAGTACTCTATATTGCAACTGATGTAACATTTCCCGCAATGAATGGAGGATCGCGAAGAGCCTATGAAACTGCAAAAATATTCCAAAAATTCGGTCATACATCCGTCGTTTTAGTAGATAAGTTGGACCACGAAAAATCTTTTGAGATATATGAAGGAATTCGAGTATATAGATCAAAATTATTCGATGTAGGAAGTCATCTAAGAAATCTTACAACAAAGGTAAAAACTCTATTCAAGAAAGGATCTACTCCAGTAATTCCCTATTATTCAAGTAAAACTTCGCAGTATGACACATACTATCCGAATCTTATGAAATTTGACCTAAAATGGAAAATCTCCGATTTTTATCGCCATAAATTTCCCCTCCATAAATGGATAAAGATTTTCCCTGCAATCTACAGATTATTTCACATAATTAAAGAAGAACATATTGATCTCATTATAGAACGTGGTCCCTCTTATGGTGTGGGAGCAATCATTTCAAAAATATTCAACCGTCCTTATATTGTCGATTTTATTGATGTAATGTACAGTAACCTTGCTTTGCGTTGCGCAGATTCAGTACTTACTTATTTCACCAAAATTCAAATTCCCCAATTTGTAAGCAAAAATCGAGTACAACTTGTGTATACATGTGCTGACACCGAAAAATTTAAGCCGCGAGAAAAAAACTACCACCTTCTGAAAAAATACGGTATTAAAGAGGAATTCATCGTTATTTATGTGGGAGGAATGTATCCTTGGCATGGATTAGAAATAATTGTTGAAGCTGCTGATATGATTATAAAGGATGGTTATCAAGATATTAAATTTCTTTTAGTAGGAGATGGAGTTGTCAGAAGACAAATTGAGGAATTAGTTGCTCAAAAAAAATTGCAAAATTATGTCATTTTTGCTGGAAAAGTAAATTTTGACGAAGTTCCCTCGTATCTAAATAGTTCAGACGTCGCACTGTCATTGAATACAGGAGACTCTATTGGGTTTAAACTAATTGAATATATGGCAAGTGGGATTCCCATAATTGCAACGGATGCAGATAATTTACGTTATGCTGGGCGAGAAAATATTGAGATGCTTTATGTAAATCTTAATGATTCACTGGACTTAAAGGAAAAAATCCTCCGTTTACGAAATGATCCGGAATTTGCTCAAAAAATTAGTAAAAATGCTCGTAAAAAAACTGAGCAATTTTTCGAATGGAATACTCATTATAAAAACATCGTTAACGCACTGAAAATAGGGATAAAACAAAAAAAAACTAAAGGAAATAATAAGTAGCCCCAGGCAGATTCGAACTGCCGTCAAAGGGTTCAAAGCCCTCTATGCTTGACCACTACACTATGGGGCTGTAGTTCAAGAAGTAATGTTCTAAATACGTGCACTTATAAAAATTTTTCTTGAGTTTAATCCATAATAACGTCATCGGGAAATAAGAGACGCCATTTCTTTAGGAAATCAAGATCCATCTCTTCTCGTTTCATGTCTTTTGGATAAATTCGTGGTATCGTTTTCAGTATAGGAAACCATCGTTTACAAGTCGGGCATGATAATAATCCCTCCTTTATTTCCAAATAGGTGAGAAATATATTCAGAAATAGCAATTCTTGAAATATCGGGGATACTCCTAAATCGATAATGTTCTCATTGCTTATAGTTTTACAAAGCTTATGAGCTGATATGATTTTTACTCTGACTTCTTCAACAATTTCCTGAAAAATTCTATGGGAAGCCAACGAATCAGAATTGTCTGTAATTATCGAAAATTCATCGAGTACATCTAAATAATATTGTAAATAGTCAAGAATGGGAAGGGGGTTAATCACACATGTGTCATAGAAGTAGATTTGGTTATCTTTTTTGAAGATATGAATAATTCCTGTTTCTTCTTCTAACTGATGTAAATTTTCTTTGAGGATATTTGATGAAGAATCTTGAGTTTTTATACTTAAAGGAGATTCCTCATCTCGATAATTATAGATAGATTCAGAAGTATATGAATCAATTAACCTCTGTATTTGTTCCTTTTCACTTTCCCATATGAATATTGAAAGCTTTAGTGGATAAGATGCGTCATCTGGACATGCTAAACTATGATTCAACCAAATTTTCATAAAAATCCCTTATACAAGTATGCACACGAATATTGAAAGATCTCATCTGATTTCATTTAAAATCTCCGAATAGAAAATCTTCTTGATTATGATTATTGGACGTACCATATGGTTGAAAAATGTTTAATTGTCATATTACACAGAACTAAGCATATTTAGTCGGAGTTCTGGATATTGATCCCATTTAATGACCTTGGATTCGCAGCATGGCAAATTATATTACTACTAGGAATATCAGTAGGTTCATTTTTCCTCACGCAGTACTTATTCAAAAAATATATTGATTTCGCTCGGTCTCGGAATTGGATTGGACGAGATATTCATAAAAAATCTCGACCAGAGGTTGCAGAATCCGGAGGGATTGCTTATGTATTGGGAATAATCCCTGGGCAAATACTTATCATGATAATTTTTCCACAAATCCGAAATGAAACTGTCGCGTTTTCCATGACCATAATTCTTTCTGGAATTGTAGGATTCATTGATGATCGAAAAGCGCTCTCTTCTTTTAAAAAAATTGCTTTTATGATTGCAACCGGGATTCCAATATTTATTTTGAATTTAGATTTAAGTGAAATAGATTGGCCAGAATGGTTACAATGGCTAAGTAAAATCGATATTAGTTTTATTGAAATTACAGATCCTATTGTTCCCATTATCGGACAAACTCAATTAACCCTTCTATATCAACTAGCGATCCCAGTTATCATAATGGTATTAACAAACGGAGTGAATATGCTAGAAGGGTATAACGGTGAGGGTTCTGGAACTAGTTTAATTATTATTGCGTTCATGATTGTGTATTCATTGATCTCAGGATCCTCAGAAGGATTAATATT
>JAEOUK010000295.1 GCA_016839385.1 Promethearchaeota archaeon | reverse complement strand
ATTTTAGAAGCAAACAAATTAACAGAAAAAGAACTGCTAGTAACAGCATAGATTTCTCTAATAAAAAAGAGAAAAAATAATTTAGAAAATAATTATTCTAATTAGATGTTCTAGTCTTCAAATTTTCTCATAAGATATATGTTACCCTGTCCGTCTCGAGCCCCTACACCAAGTGTGTTATTTGCTGCTACAACCTTTTTTGAAGGATAAATCGTTGCAAACGTAAAAGCTCCAGAATCACAAGCCAAAACCACTAAAACATCTGCAGATAATTCAGGTTTTTTAGCCAAATCAAGATTACAAGCCATCGGAATCAAAGCAGTATCCACCACATCATATCCATCAGATTTTAGCCTTTCAGCTAATTCCTCCATCTTCTCTTTACCCCCAGTTTCACAAGCTCTAGCACAAGAATTACAGGCAATAACCCCAGTCGTTTTCCACTTCTTAAGCATCCCCTTAATAATCCCATACGGCTTACAACTAGTAACAATCATATGAACTTCTCAATAAATTACTTCAAACATTCTATATATATTATTTCTGCTTTCTCATTTAATCCTTAATTAGGATAAACATATAAGCCTATTTGCAAATTGACGTCTAATTTTGCACCGTTAACAACAACAAATCTGACAAAAACCTTCGATCATACACTATTGATTATTGAAATACTTGCGTTAGCAAATTATCACTCGAATAAATTTTGATGCATTACTTTTGTTTTAGACAGTTTTTTATTTATAAGTTTATATATACATTAAACTAAGAAACATTGACCTTTGGAGTTTCTGATAAAATTTGGCCTTCATCTCCAAGAATATTGGAATTTCTCCGAAAAAACTGTTTGCTATAACAATTATCAACGCAGGTACTATTTCGTGGTTTATGTTTATTTCATATTTATCTTTTGATAAATTATTTCAAATCAATAGATTGGCATCATTACTATTTCCTAATCTACCTAGCGAAATTGCATTCGTACGTACAATTCCATTGGTTCATTATGGGGAAGCTTTGTTCTATTTTTTTGCCGTTTTATCGGCTATTATTGGCAGCTCTTTAAGTCAAAGAATCGATCGAAAAAAACTTTTAATGACGTGGATATCTCTAGGAGTTTTGTCTACTGGATTGATAATATTTGTCCAAAATGAATTTTCTATCTATATAATGGGATCGCTTTTGGGAATATCATTAGGATTAGGTTTCCCATATAGCTTGTCTTACCTCTCTGACTGCACAAAAAGTGAACAAAGAGGTCGAGTTTCAGGAATAGTACTGCTTCAAACATTCATAATGTTAGCTATTGCAGTGTTAATTGTTGAGTTAATCGAATATTGGTTCATAGGAATTCTAATAGTATTAATGATAATAAGATTAACCAGTATGTTGGCATTATTTCTAGACAAATCTAAACCTTTTTGCGAATCCATTAATGAAAGGAAAGCAAAAAGAATTACATGGTTGGATATTGTAACGTATCGGAGATTTGTACTCTATTTCGTTCCTTGGATGTTGTTTATTGTGGCAAGTGTTATCATGGAATATATTATATGGCCACAATTTGAAGCTGATACAAGTCTAGATATTGCTTATCAAATTGGAGGTCCATTACATTATTTGGGAACGGCAATTTGTGGTGTAATTTCAGGCATTTTAGCTGACCGTATTGGAAGAAAGACACCGACTGTTATTGGGTTAACATTATTGGGAATTAGTTTTGTTCTCTTAAAGTTTCCTATCAACATATATACTATATTCGCTAATCTGATGGCTGTAGGCATGGCATTTGGTTTTTTGATGGTAGTATCTATAGCGGTACCTGGCGATCTAGCATTCCCTAAATCGAAAGAAAGATTTTATGCTTTAATCATAGTTTTACCCCTATCTGTGTATGGGGGTCTGGGTGCTATTCCTAGGGCTCTAAATTATACTGATTCTGGAGAAGCAATATCCCTAATATTGATCATTTTATTGTTCATGTTAATAATTCCTGTATGGCTGTCAGAAGAAAGCTTGTCAAGTAAAAAAATGAAAGAAAGAAAATTAAGGGAACACATGAAAAAGGTAAAAGAGCTAATTCAGAAGGATTAAAATTTAATCCCAAAACCCTTCTATTTTTTTAGGTAATTTTCTATTTGTATTTTAATTTCTTTCATTGTTGGGATCATGTCTTCATGAGGTCCATATTCAGCATTATTCTTTAAACCTTCAACTTCTTGGATGCTGAACCATTTTGGTTCAGTTTTATGTTCTCTACTTGTTTGAACTCTAATTGGTGGTCGAACTTTATCAATGAAAAATACATATACAAAGTCATAATGTTCAAGAGCTGTTCGGTGGGGATTTTGTTCAAGTTGAATCTGAAACGGTTGAGGAACAATTCGTGTATTTTTAAAAATTATTGAGTTAAATTTAGGAATTCTTTGCAAGTCTTCGAATGGTAAATTCAATTCTTCACTTGCTATGAATAATGCTACTTTGTGGGGGTACTCATTTGACTGCAATCGGCGTCCTGGTGGTTGAATCTTTTTATAATGAGTATCTTTCAATAATGCAAAATTGAATTCCCTATCTACAACATAAGATAAAACTGCAAATGCTAATGGAGTATAATTATGAGGTTCATATTCAATTATTCTTTTTATCTCTTTATCAGCTGATTCAGGGGGTTCTGGTTCAATTTCTAATATATTACCAGTATCTCTTATTAGATTCCATAAACCTACTCTATCACATTTTACTATATGGAATCCCTTTATTGGACCAGAAATCTGTTTGAAATCCAAATTCTTCATTAATAAAGGAAATATCTTCTTATCTGCTCCCCATCTT
>JAEOUK010000294.1 GCA_016839385.1 Promethearchaeota archaeon | reverse complement strand
TTGTTGGTCACACTGGAGCCGGTAAATCCTCTTTAGCGAAAATCTTAGGACGATTATATGAATATCAAGGAGGAAAAATTGAAATGGATGGAACAGATATCCGAGATTTTGATTTGAAATGCCTTCGTTCTCAGATTGGATTTATCCCTCAAATACCATTTTTATGGGCAGATACACTCGAAAACAATGTAAAGTATGGAAAACTTGATGCGACAAAAAATGAAGTAATGGAAGCATTAGAATTAGCTGGTGGTAGTGATTGGGTTGATGATTTGCCGCATGGATTAGAAACTAACGTTGGAGAACGTGGAAAAGTTCTATCAATGGGACAGAAACAGCTAGTTGCGTTTGCTCGTATTCTTTTAAAAAATCCTAGAATTTTTGTTTTAGATGAAGCAACTGCATCGGTAGATCCGTTCACTGAAACAAGAATTCAAGAAGCGCTTGAACGGACTCTAGAGGGTAGAACATCAATAATTATTGCTCATAGACTTTGGACTGTTCGAAATGTTGATCGAATCATAGTTTTAGACCACGGTAAGATTGTCGAAGAAGGTAGTCATGATGAATTAATGGAAAAAGGTGGGAAATATGCAGTCTTGTATAACACCTATTTTAAACATCAATCTTTTGAATATATTGAGGAAATCGGAAAAAAAGAAAAAATTAGAGTAGAATAAATCTTAGCTCATCATTTTTTCAATTTTCTTCAGTGATTCATCAATTTTTTTAATTTCTTCATGAAGTTTAACCAAGGATTTCTCGGTTGATTTTTTAGTTCCTGCGAATTGATTATCGAGTTTTTGCTTTAACGAAGTTATACTTGATTCAATTGAGCTTGTGTCTTTTTCTAAGGATTCTTTGAATTCATTCAATGTTGTTTGTTGTCCTTTAACAGAATCTGTAAACATCTCGATTTTTTGTCCGATATCAGCACTCTCTTCCACAATTTCTACTAAATTGTCCTTGAAATCGCGTAATTTTGGTTCTAGAATATTTTTCAATAATTGTCCAAAATCTACGGAAATCTTTTCAGTTAGTTGATCGATCGAATTTGTGAGTAAATCTCCATCACTATTTACTCTCTCAAAATTTTGATCAACACTTTCTCGAATATGTTGACTCTCCACATCCATAATCTTCTGCATTTCCGTTAATGCAGCAGAAAAACCACTTTGCGTATTGCGAACGACTGCATTCAAACTAGCAAGCAATTTGCTAGAATTTGAATTTAATCCTTGATATAAATGCTTCACTAACTCTAGGATGACATTGAGTAGTGTTATGGTACTTTTAGATGAAGAAACAAGATGTTGAACTGGACTATTTAGGGTTGAAGCAGTTTGGGCGACTTCTGTTTGATGAATCGGTTTTTGAGATTGAAAATTTTCAATTATTCTCTGCACTTTTTGATAAATTTGAGTAGAGTCTGGTGGATTAATTTCGACTGGAATTGAAAGAATTTGTTGTATATCTGTCATACCTTGAATATCAGGAAATCTGAAAGCTTTAAGGGTTATAGGAAGGTCATTAGATGGTGCTGGATTGATAATAATAGTGAAACCTTTCGGATTTTCGGAATTTTGAAAGACATGATGAGTTTGGATGTCATTCAATGTGAATTCAGTATGATCATTCATACGAGATGCATACCATCCCATAGGTTTATCCTTTCGACCTTTGACGAATTGTAGAGCTTTTTGATAATTCTCGAAATATTCTACTTGCTCTTGTGTTCCATGGAAAAAAGGAATTGTTTCAGTAATGATTATATCATCTCCGATAATATTTCCCGTAAAACTACCACCAACACAAAAAGGTTCGAGAACAGGAGTATTTTCATGAGACATTACATGTTCTAAAAGGGTGATAAATGGTTCAGCTTGGAAGATAATTTTTCCTTTTGCAGGATTTAAGGACATATTAGAAGGCCCACCCATTATTTTCGCCTCCATTTCTTTAAATTCTTGGATATTGACTCGATCCGTTGATTTAACTCACCTATTTGTTTTTCCAATTGAGTGAATTCTGTATGATATCTTAATAATTCATTATTCAATTTGCTACCAGTTTCTCCAATAATATGAACACCACCTGATTGTACTTGAACGATTTTTTGTTTGAATAATTCGAAAATATCATCGGTTTCTTGTTTTTGAATAGCAATTTCACTTGCGGCAATTCGAGATGAGTTACCAATTTTCATATACTTATCTACTATTATATTAATTCTTTGGGCTATTTCATTCAAACTTTTATTGATTTCTCGATCAAAGGCTTTTGACAGATTTTCATTAATGTTCTCTAGCATTGTATTTACTTTCGTTGTCAATTCATGTTTTTGTTCTTCGTTAAATGAAATCATATTTTTCATTTGTTGATCTATCGAGTGCAAAAATTCTCGCATGCTATTCTCATACCAATTTTTTATAGTACCTATTGCTTGGTTTAAGGTGAGAAGTAATGATTGAAGCATAATGATTACATACTGATCCGCACTTGCAACTTTTTGAGAGTAATTTTGCGTATGCTTTGATAATTCATGAATGAGTAAAGCAATATTTTGTTCAAATTCTTCATGAGGAAGTATTTGAAAATGCTGTAACAAATTCGCCATTAAAGTTTCTATTTGTTGGGGAGGATTAATTTGAATCTTAGGAAAATTTATTTTTTTTATTATTTGAGGAACTTCATTAATTTCAAATATTGTTGGCATAGAGGATTGGAGACTCGTCATAGTGTCAACGATACCTGAGGTATAAAAGCTAAGATCACTCGGAGTTTCTACCAGAAATGAGACTTTGTGATACCCAGATGCAGGACCTTGTGCAGGGTTATCCAATCTATAAATTTCAAATCCAAGATCACCTTTTTTAAACAAACGTTGATGATCCCACACTATTCCAATTGCACTGGGATTAATCGATTGCCAATATAATTGATTAATAATGTCAGTAGAACTAAAAAAACAAGTTAAACCAGGATGAGAGTGATACCATCCTACCGTGAACAATCCCTGATCTAAGTAAGGTAGTTCATACTCAGCAAATGCCGCATAATCTTGGGGTTGAAAAGTTACTTCAATACTACCTCCATGCGAAATGGGGACAGCTTCTTCGATAATCACTGGTTTAATTCCCTTATTATTTGCCGATCCCTCAACACGACCGATCAACATCCCTAAACATTCCCTAAATTGATGTTTTTCTAATGCATTAGACCCAAATCGGAGAACGTGCTTCATCATTGTTAGATAAGCTGTACTCTTGATAATAACATCTTGTCCTTGTTTGTCTTCTCTTGGCATTTACGCACCACGTAAGAATTTAGAATTTATACCATTAATGAAATTTTGTTGGTAATAATCTTATTTCTTATTTTACTTCGTATTAAAGTTTGGAACTTACAACCATCCTAATGGTAATGCAATCACTACAACTATGATTATTACAATAAAAGTAGCAATTGCTACCCATTCTGTTTTGATTTTTTTCTTTGTTAAGTACAGAGAATATACCATTACTGTCAAAAGGGTCCAAAACACAGATATTGCAATTATACGTCCAGATGTACCTAATTCGGGTACACCAGCTTCATCAACTAATAGCCCATATACCTCCCATGGAACTACCGTTGCGAGGTAGACTAAAAAGGGATACTTACCATATGCTTCAAATAAATGTAGCCGTTTTTTCATCAAATTCTCTGCGAATATAAAAACAATCAAACCCAGTATTGTCCCTCCAATCGCTGTCAGCAATCCCCCGATTATGAATAAATATGAAGATTGCGCAATAATCAAACCAATCCCTACATTTAAAGCTCCAACTGTAGAAAGAACCAGATAAAAATTCGCTTTATCCTTAGGGGGGTCGAAAATCAAGTACTCACCAATCGCTGAAGATATTATTGTAATTGATCCATATCCAAAAATCCCGAACCATATCCCCAGATGTACCGAACTCACTGCATCATTAATCCATTTTGTATAGTTATTGAGACTAAGCATAATAGCATAAAACAAGATTAATCCATATCCTACGTAAATTCTGTATTTTTTATTTATGAAAAGAAAAGGTAACGCTACGAATCCAACTAGTCCTAAAACAAAAACGACATCTGATATGAATACATAAATATCAGATCCATCATCTAAAAATTGATCATACCTCCAATGCATTAAGGAAAAATCCCAAGTTGCTAATATTATAAAAATTCCCAGTGCTAAAATTAATCCATAGCGAAAAAGCAAATGAAGAACTGCTTTTGTAGTTCCTTTTTCTTGTTTTCGTTTTTGAAAAGTCACTCCTAATAATAATCCTAATATTAATACGAATCC
>JAEOUK010000054.1 GCA_016839385.1 Promethearchaeota archaeon | reverse complement strand
CAAAAATGTTCATGGTACGGTTAGATGAACCCCTTCAAGAAGAATGGGGTATTAAGCGTTTACCATTGCGAAAAGATGACGAAGTTCGAGTAATTAAAAATGAGATGACAGATGTCGAGGGAAAGGTTTTAAGTTTAGATCGACGCACTCGAACTATTCAAATCGAGGAGTGCACATTAGAGAAGAAAAGCGGTGCAACCTATTACATCCCCATTTCACCTTCCAATGTAATTCTAACAAAGCTTGGGGGTAAGAAATTAGATCCCTGGCGTCAAAAAATCATTGATCGCAAACAAAAATTGGAAATCGAAGTAGATGCAAAGAAAAAACCATCCGGTAAGAAAGGAGGAAAAGAATAATGGGTTCAAAAGGAAATAAACGGCATATAAAACGGTTAAATACACCAAAATATATGCATATTGACAAAAAATCAGGAAAATATTTCTTTAATACACGACCTGGACCTCATCCGAAGAGAATATCCATTCCATTAGCATCATTATTGCGAGATATCCTACATGTAGTGGAAAATCAAGGGGAAGCTCGGAAAATCATTAAAATGAAAAAAATTCTAGTAGATGGGGTTATTCGAACCGATCCTCGCTTCCCTGTCGGATTAATGGATGTTGTGGAAATTCCAGATTTAAACAAGACCTATCGAATACTACCAAAATGGAAAAAAGGACTTATTCCTCAGGAAGTAACTAAAAAAGAAAGTTCTTTCAAATTGTGCCGGATAGAAAATAAAACTACGGTGAAAATTGGATATGTACAATTAAATCTTCATGATGGGCGAAACATTCAAATTGAGATTAAAGATCCAAAGAAACCCAAAGAAGATACCTATCAAACAATGGGTGTATTGAAAATTAATCTTCCATCCCAGGAAATTGTGGAATATTATCCATTAAAAGAAAATTGCCCGATTTTAGTAGTACGAGGAAAAAATCTTGGAATGAATGGAGTTATAACTAAAATCGAAAAACGATTCGGTCCAAATGCAAGTATTGTAAAGATCAAAACACCAGAAGAGGAAATTCACGAAACTGCATATGCTTATTCATTTGTTTTAGGTAAGCAAAAACCCGCAATCAAATTAGAATAATCAGGATGTGAACAGGAATGGCAAAGAAGAAAAGTGTGGTTGATTTTGAGAAAGATTGGAAATCCAATCCATTTCGACAGCCAAAAATTGATAAGGTTGTAGTAAACATCAGTGTAGGGCAAGCAGGTGAAGAATTAACCAAGGCTCAGAATATCCTTGAACTTCTCACCCAAAGTAAATCCGTAGCGGTCCGAGCGAAGAAATCAGTAAAAGAATGGAGTATTCGAAAAGGGCAGTCTATTGCCGTTAAAGCGACGCTACGGGGAACTGCAGCGGAAAATTTCCTAAAACGTGTGTTGTTCGTATATGATAATCGAATATTGAAAAACTCATTTGACAACTTTGGGAATTTTTCCATCGGTGTTGATGAGCACATTAAACTCCCCGATACAAAATATATTCCCGAATTAGGAATCACGGGTTTTGATACTTCAGTAAGACTTGTTCGACCCGGATTTCGGGTAAAAATTCGCAGAAAACAGCGATCCAAAATCCCGAAACACCATTACATTAGCAAGTATGAGGCAATGGAATTCATGAAGAAAAAATTCAAAGTGGAAGTTGTCGATGTTATGGAGGAAAGATTCTACTAAGGTGGTATTATGAGTTCACAGAAAAAGACTAAAAGAAGATCCTCAAAAGGAACCCGGTTCTGTAGACGATGTGGAACCAACAAAGCTATCATCCGATCATATGGATTGATGATTTGCCGTCGTTGTTTTCGAGAAACAGCAGATAAAATTGGGTTTAAAAAATATGATTAGGAGACAGAAAAAGTGTTACATGATCCATTAGCAGACGCGTTTTCTAATATAAAAAATGCAGAGCATGCCGGAAAGCGATATGTAGTTATTCGCCCCGCATCCAAATTGATCGGCATCTGCTTAAGAATATTACAAGCAAACGGATATATCGGAGAATTTGAGTACATCGATGATGGTCGAATGGGAAAATTCCGATTGGAATTGCTTGGAAGAATAAACAAATGTGGTGTCATTAAGCCAAGACATCCTGTCAAGGTGAAAAAATTTGAGCTTATGGAAAAACGTTACTTACCTTCCGTGAGTTTTGGATTACTTATCGTATCCACGCCTAAAGGAGTAATGACCCATACCGAGGCAAAAAGAAGAAATCTAGGTGGACGGCTACTTGCGTTTGCCTATTAAAATCAAATGAAGTGATAATAAATGGTAAAATCGTTTAAATCGGAAGTAAGCGTGGAGATCCCCAAGGATATCACCTTCAGCATAAATGAAATGGTTATCACAATTGAAGGTCCAAAAGGCAAAGTTGTGAAGGATTTCTCCCATATGAAGCATATTGATATTCTGTACCAGGATAGCATCGTCAAAATTTCTTCCTATTTCGCTCGAAAATCCACGGAAGCAAAGTTAGGTACACTTCGTAGCGTTCTTCATAACATGATAGATGGAGTAACCAAGGGATATCTCTATAAAATGAAAATAGCGTATTCCCACTTCCCCATTACAGTTAGTACCGAAGGAAATAAAATCTTAATCAAGAATTTTATTGGAGAACGAAGCCCACGTATTACTTTCAAAGCGGGATCACACCCTATTGAAGTAAAAGCTTCCAAGGAAGATGTTGAAGTTAGCGGTATCGATAAGGAAGAAGTGGGACAAACCTGCGCAAATATTCAAAATACCTGTAGAATTCGTCAAAAAGACAAGAGAATATTCCAAGATGGTATCTATGTCTATGAAAAATATCTTGGAGACGATCTTGTCTGGAAATTAAAAGTGTAGGATGGAAAAAGAATGACTAAAGCAGAAACCGAACGATTAATAAAATTACGTAAACAGATCCAGAGAAAAAAACCCTCTTTTCGACGTATTGAATCGTGGAGATACAAACGTGTCAATGGAGGATGGCGTGCAGCTAAGGGCATCGACTCTGATACACGCCAAAAGAAGAAAAGTGGAGTAAAAAGTCCAAACGTTGGATATCGGGCTCCTAGAAAGATTAGAGGTTTACACCCATCCGGACTAAAAGAAATCCACATAACCCACATTGAAGAATTAGAGAAGCTGGATCCAAAAATTCATGGGATTATGATTTCCTCAAAATTAGGAATAAAAAAACGATTAAATCTTGTCGAGGAGATACAATCTAAAGGTTTTCGGGTCTTAAATTTGAGAATTCCCTACTCTGAATTACTTCAGACTAAGGAAGAACCAAAGAAAGAGAAAAAGAAGAAAGCCAAGAAGAAATCTTCACGAAAGAAGAAATCCAGTAAAAAAACCACGAGTAAAAGTAAGTGATTATAAATGAATGTAGCAGCTCAAAAGCGAATGGCCGCCGAGATCCTGAAATGTGGGATCCATCGGATTCACATCGAACCCGATTATATTGATGAAGTCATCATGGCAATTACGCGAGAAGATATTCGAAATTTGATCCAGCAAGGGATCATCCAAAAGCGTCAAAAGAAAGGAAATAGTAAATATAGGACAAATTTGAGAAAAGAACGAAAGAAAAGGGGAAGAGCTCGTGGTTATGGAAAACGAAAAGGGGTAGCAACTGCACGTAATCCTACTAAACGCTCGTGGATTAATACCATTCGTCCCTTGCGAAGAGAATTGAAACAATTACGAGATACAGGGAAGATTGATAAAAGTGTATATCGAAAAATGTATCTCCGTGCAAAAGGAGGTTCCTTTAAATCGGTAGCAACTCTTCACCGATATTTAAGAGAACAGAAACTCATCAAAAAATAAAAGTGATTGAACATGGCAGGTCCAAGATATCGTGTATCTATGCGTAGACGTAGAGAAGGAAAAACCAACTATCATGCTCGTTTGAAGTTAGTACTTTCAGGAAAATTGCGTTTGGTAATTCGAGCAAGTATTAATTCGGTAGTTGTCCAAGTAATAGAAGCAAGTCTCAAAGGGGATAAAGTCATTGCTAGTGCACATTCAAGTCAATTAACTAAATTCGGATGGAAATACAACTCAGGTAATATTCCCTCTGCATATTTAGTGGGATATTTATGTGGATTACGTGCTAAAAGCAAAAAAGTTCAAGAATGTGTTCTTGATGTTGGAATTTTAGTACATAAACACCGAGTATTTTCGGCATTTAAAGGATTCTTAGATGCAGGAATTGGCGTTCCCCACGGAGAAAACATTTTTGAAAAACTGCACTTGGATTCTCGAATAAATGGAATGCATATTAAACAATACGCTGAATTAATCAAAAAGAAGAGTAAAAAGGAATATGAAAAGGAATTCTCAGCCTATATCAAAAATGGATTAGATCCAGCCAAGATTACTGAGGATTTTGATAAAGTTAAGAATAGTATTACAAAGAAACCATAA
This sequence comes from Promethearchaeota archaeon, assembly GCA_016839385.1. The sequence continues at coordinate 2,741 of JAEOUK010000054.1, read as the reverse complement.
TAAAGGTAGTTATATGTCCAATACAGATAATAAATCCGGACCTAGAAGGGGCCGGGATCGCAAAATTAGACGAAGACCTCAACCCGCGGAATGGATACCACGTACCTCCTTAGGTGATGCGGTAAAAAGTGGATTAATCACAACCATTGAAGAGATTTTTCAAAATAACTACAAAGTTCGTGAAAAAGAAATCTTTGATATGTTACTTCCCAATATGAAAGAGGAAGTTGTAGATATTAACATGGTCCAAAAACAAACAGACGCAGGGCAACAATCCAAATTTAAAGCTACTGTTTGTGTAGGAAATGGTGAGGGATATGTAGGAATCGGTTCTGTAAAACATAAAGAAGTCGGTCCAGCGATTCGTAAAAGTATTAACAAAGCAAAGTTAGGCATCATTCCAGTGAAACGAGGATGTGGAAGTTGGGACTGTAACTGTGGCGATAATCACAGCATTGCATATACTACCGAAGGTAAAACAGGTAGTGTAATGGTTCGATTAAGTCCCGCTCCAAAAGGAACTGGTTTGGTTTCATCCGATGCTGCAAAAATACCATTACGCTTAGCAGGAATTAAGGATTGCTATGTATATATTAAAGGTAATTCCAAGAACGGGGAAAATACTGCAAAAGCAGTTATTGACGCGTTAAAAAATGCATATAAAATCATGGCACCATCTGAATGGGGCCGATAAACCCAGGTGTGAAAAATGACAAAGGGCAAAGATAGTACAGAAACAGAAAACAAGCTCATGCTTGTAATTCGGATTCGGGGAGCACCCAATATGAACTACAAAATTGCAGATACATTAAAGATGCTACGATTACACAAAACGAATCACGCATGCTTGGTATTTGCAAATAAAAGCATAATGGGTATGCTCCGAAAAGCGAAAGATTATATCGCATATGGAGAAGTTGATAAAGATATCGTAGTGAAACTCCTGAATAACCGAGCCCTAATTAAAGGAAATATTCCTTTAACCGACAAGCATATTAAAAAATACTCGAAATTCACCACTGTGAAAGCTTTTGCAGAGGGATTGATCAACGGTGAAGTACAACTCAAAGACATTAATGATCTTAAACCTGTGTTTAGATTACACCCACCAATTGGAGGACATCGAGGTACAATTAAGAAACACTATCATGCAGGGGGAACATTAGGACATGTTGGTGAATTCATAAATGTACTTGCGAGTAAAATGATGTAGGAGTCGACATAAAATGACAATGAAATTTAAAAAAAATGTAAACAAAATGCGAGGAAAACGCACCCATGGATTTGGAAGGCAACAAGGCAGAAGAAAAACCGGAAGAAAACATGGACATGGTCTAACATCCGACTGGCAAAAGGGATTAAAATCCTATATGGTTAAACAGAAGTCATTAGGATTTCCTACAAAAGCATTTGGAAAGAAAGTAAAGCGTAGTCCTGGGCAATTCGGAAAAATTGGACATCAACGACCTCAAGCGACTCAAAGAATTTACCATAAAAATGTAATTAACATTGGATCATTGGATGCTCAATTAGATGGATGGGTAAAAAAAGAACTCGCTCAAAAATCCGGAGATATGTATACTGTTAATTTAGAAAAGTTGAATTATCAAAAAATTTTAGCCAAAGGCGCAATTCAGAAAAAAGTGAATGTTACTGTTCGTTCCGCTAGTGAACATGCAATTGAAGAAATAGAAAAAGCGGGAGGAAAAGTGACCATTATTGAATCGTAATTATTTATTTCTTCTTATTCTCTTTTTGTAATAGTTTTGTAAATCCCGCTGCTTGAATTAAACTTCCTTCGATTTCTGCTTCTTTTGCCACTCGAGAAGTATCAATTAACACTTTTCCATGCTTGAAGTAAACAGAAGAGTATAAGGCACCATATGCTTTACCTCCTCCTAAATAGACTAGAGTTCGATAAATGAAATTTCCTGATACCCCATCAGGGGCAAGTAGGAAATTTGCTTTCTTCACTGCATTTTCAATTAAAATTTGGTCATTGAAAATTTTGTATTTAATCTTCGCTTCTTTTTCAAAATAATTTGTTAGTAATTCTGCAGTTTCCAAAGTTTCATCTACAAACTTATTACGACCAACATCTCCGAAGCGTCCACCACTCATCACGGACATCTGAGGTTCGATTCCTAATTGAGTTAGCAATGCTGCAGCATTTTTCAAAAAATACTTTTTCTTTTCGAAATTTGTCGCCTCATCTATTCCAACAGGGGCAAATAGGAATTGCAAATTGTCATATGTTTCCATTAATGCAATTCTAGATATTCGCAATACATCATACACATCTTCACGCAGAGATGTTAAGATTACTTTTAAGAAACTAATAAATCGAGCGGCTGAAATTGCTCCTCGTACCCCAGAAAACTGCTGTATCCATTTTACCAACTTTGCATCTTTAATGAAGTGATCCATAGGCTTGGATGTAGCTACTTCCACAATGATATCAAAAAAGACTAGACTTAAAAGAACACGTTCGGGATGAACACACACTACTTTGAAAACTCCCCCGGTCTTCTGCATATCGTCTGTTTTTTGATAGATGATCCGGTTTATCTGATATAAATGTTCCAGATATTCATTAATTTTAACCACCTTATCCCCTTTAAGGGCGTCAGCTGGTTTCAATGAATCATCAATGGTGAATTCAACATCTCCTTTGGTGATGGTAACATTACCAATTTCCCGTTCAATATTTAAATCATAGAATTTTTTTTCCGGATCCTTTT
>JAEOUK010000293.1 GCA_016839385.1 Promethearchaeota archaeon | reverse complement strand
CTGCAAGCATTGTATACACTTAAAATTTTATTATTTTCAACCTCTACCTCAATATCATCACAATTTGAACCGCAAAAAGGGCAGACAACATTTTTAATCAATTCTTTCGTCAAGTCACTTCACCTTCTCAAGATAGTATTTTTTCATTAATTCAGGCATATTCAGAGGTTTTTCGTTGGTTGTCACCGGTTCAATTGTTACTTCAGTATTCTTATACATGGGTGCGCCTGAACTATATGTTTTTGGAATGATAAGAGTGTTTACCCATGGGCCCCTTGGCATAAAAGCTATTCCGGGGTGAGGAGCATCAGGAGAAATTTGAGCATATACCAGAACTTCATTTAGTGTATTTGATACTTTCACAACAGACATAGGATATAAGTCGAGTTTTTTTAAATCTGATGGATCTAGGAAGATAATTCCCGCATTCCGTGTATAAATAGGTAATGCTTTTCCTCCACCTTTTATAACCACACCTTGATCAACAGTAGCTCCACTAGTTAGATTCAGTTTGATTTTTGACACTTGCAATCACTTGTCCTTACAATTCTAAATCAAGTGTGCGTGAATTTAAAACTCTATTTCCAGTTTTTTTGGAATCCAGAAAACATGTGATGAAATGAAAAAAATGAAAAAAATCTTTAATCAACCAGGCTTGTGCCTTTTACGCTAAAATGAGGTTCTTTACCAAGTAGTTTAACTAAAGTCGGAACAATATCCGTAGTTTTACAGTATTCAAGAATTTTGGGTTGAATGATGTCTTTTCCACCTCCAATTACAAGGGGAACATACATGGATTCCCGTAGTCCAATATCATGGGCATAAACATGATCATTTGCAGTTTTCCCATGTTCATAATTATAACATATAGAACCAACCGTAGACACCATAATGTCACAAGATCGAGGATTAATGAAGTATCTTACCAGTTGATCTGGCATCATTGGAAAGTCTAGATGATATGTGTGTTCTAACCACTCTTCAATTGTGTGGAAATTTCCATCTACGACTTGGGCTGCTTTTTCATCTAAAGAATATTCATATACATCAAGGTCCTTAAAAGTATATTTAGTTTTTTCTCCCTCATAGTCAATATTTGCATAATGTATTTCTCCTTTATCATCTTTCATTCTAATTTCAATAGTTCCTTTATCTGGCTTGTTACCTTCCGCACGATAATAAACAAACTTAACGCCATCAATTTCAAACATCATGTCCAGTAAATTTATTTCAGAATCATTGTTTGTAGGCTTAAAATGCATCATTTCATCCAATGTAGGATGAATTTTCCAAGATTTATTTGTACCTGGAAAGTTAAAAAACCCCACAGAACCAAATGCGCAATCAAAATCTCCTTTTCTAGTCTTCATACTAAACGGTACTAGTCCTTTTCTTTCGAAAAATGCTGCTAAATCCTTAGCTTGATTCGCTTTATAATTTCCATGATCGCTTGTGAAAGCAATAACAGTATCCTCATATATGCCTAATGATTTTAGAGCAGTAATTAGTTTACCCACTTCAGCATCTAAATCGATCACTGATTTAATGTAACGTTTGGAATCAAATCCATAATCATGCATCAGAGAATCTGTTACAAAATACAATGCAGTTGTTGCTAGAGGTTTGTTTTTATTTCTGAAATAACGTCTCGGATGCCTATAACTATCAATAAGTAATTTTGTAACGAGTTTATGGGAGTTTTCTGGTTTTTTCGAGAATAGAATAAAGGGAATGAAAAAAAGAGTCGCAACAAATTTGTTAGGAGGAAAAATTTTCGAAGCTCCTCTAGCACAATACTGGACTAAGGAGATCGTATTTCCATCTCCAACTTGTTCAAATAATGTTTTTACCTTATCTTCAATTTGATGAGTTTGTTGTAATGCATGAAGGGATGTATAAAATCGAAATTGAGGAGGATTTACCTCTCTATCGAACCAATGATAAACAGGAATGCCACCTCCAGATTTTGGATAGTATCCACTATAAGCTCCTGTCATAATATTGGGTTGAGTAGGTAAAGTAATTGATGGAAAAGTGGTTACGCATTTGTCCGTAACGATTCCAGATTCTCCCAAATTTTTTAAATTTGGTAATTTTTCCTCGTCATATAATTTCCTGAACAATCTACCGCTAACGTCATCTGCAATTAATAAAATTATATGTTTTGCATGTTTGCCCATATATGAGGGTTGGAATGTTCTGTTTTTAAAGTGTACCTAAGATTTTGCATTCCAAAAATCTTTTAAACATAAGGAATAATCCTGAGGAGTCTGTACGTTCCAATCTTTAGGAAATACACTTCGATAATATTCTGTGTGAAATCTTTGCCCGATCAAAGCAATAAAGCCTCTATCTGTTTCAGATCTAAAAACTCGACCTGCTGCTTGAATAACACGAGTTATACCAGGATTGCGATATGCAAATTCAAAACCTTTGAAATATTGTTTTTGGTAGTAATTTTTCATTAACTCTTGTTCATAGCAGTATTGAGGTAGTCCTGGACTGACAATAAACGCACCGATTGCCATGTTTCCATCAAAACTAACTCCTTCAGAAAAAATTCCCCCATGCACACCTAAAAGTAGATAGGGAACAACCCCTGATTCCAATTTTTCAAGTATTATTTTTCGCGATTTTTCTGTCATTCGTCGATCTTGAACGATGAGTTGATTGGTGAGAGGAAGTTTCATCAGCTCACTATGTACATTATGAAGATACGAAAAACTAGGAAAAAATACTAAATAATTACCCGACTCAATTTTAATTGCGTCATGAATGAACCTCGCAATATTGGAATAAGTAGAATCCCTATCGTGATAACGTGTCGATACATAGGGATAATCAATATACAATCTATTTTCCAATGGGAATGGGCAAGTATATTGTAATATTTCAGCATCTTCAGGAAATCCCAGCATTTCTCGATAATATCCGATTGGATGAAGAGTAGCAGATTGAGCTATTACGCTATGAAATCCCTTCATTTGCTTTTTCAAAAATTTTGCTGCTGACTTGCAGAAAATCTTGATTTTTTTCTCTTTTGGATATATTAATTGCTCAAATTCTTCTAGATGGGATTGTTCTAATAATTGGTTGAAAAAATGTAGTCGTTTTACAAATATTATGAACGGATCTCTCATCATCGGTTCATTTCCATGTAAAGTGAAAAAATTCCCAACATAAGCAATTACTAAATTTTCCAACTCCTCAAGTATAGAAGCAAAAAATCCTCCATCAAATTGAATACTAACGACTCGAGTTTCCGGATTATTCAATGATATCATTAATTTTTCAATATAATTATCTAATTCCAAAAGTTTCTCAATAATTTTTTTCTTAAATGTCGTTTTAATTGATTGTTCTTGTATGAAATTAATGCATTCAAGAATTATATCTTGGGAGAACTCAGGAGAATAATAATCCCTGGCACGATCGGGCAGATTATGCGATTCATCTATAAGACATATCCACTCTTTATATTTACCTAAAAAATATCTCTGTAACTTTATTAGAGGGCTAAATACGTAGTTATAATCGCCAACAATGATATCACAATATAATGAACAGTCTAATGCTAGTTCAAAAGGACATATATCATTCTCTTTTGCTTTTTTTCGTATATAGCGAGAATTCAATACATTAGTTTTCAACATAGATTTTATTAATAGTTCATAATTCGCAGGATATTGTTGAGCATATTTACAGAACATGGGATCGCAAGAATATACATGATTATTGCACATTTTTTCCTTAGCAGTTAAAATTATTGCATTGAATTCTGCTTTCTTCCTGACAAGTAAACGCAATGTATCTTCATACATTTTTTGTTGGGTGGTTTTTGAAGTAACTACAAAAACTCGTTTACCATGACCAATTGCATATTTCAACGCTGGATATAAAGTTCCTATCGTTTTTCCTAATCCCGAAGGAGCTAGCAATAACAATCTTTTTTTTTCTTCTAGAATAGTTGTAGTTTTTTGGACGATTTCATCTTGATGTGGGCGAAAATTCTCGTAGGGAAATTGAATGGAGTCTGCGCGTTGTTTTTTTATTTTCAATTGTTTTGTATTTGTAAGAATTTGCTGAAGAATTAGCTCACATAGTTCTTCTAAAAAAGTGCTATAGGGATTATATTCAATAGAGAAAATTTTTTTCTCATCAGTAAAAATGTCGATAATTATTAATTTGCACCTAATATCTTTATCAGGATAGGTTTCTTTGAAATATTGAGCATAAAATAGTAATTGCAACGTATACAATCTGCCACTTTCAGAGTCTAAATTAAAAGTTGCTAGAGAATTTACGGATTTTATTTCTTCAACAGTAATTCTATTATTGGTAATTTGCACCAGATCAGTTCTCCCGGTAATTATAAAAACCCAATTTCCAACTTGTTTTTTCAATTTAACTCTGTACTCTGATTTAACGTTAGTACGCGTATGTTTCTTTTCAATTTTTGTGGAATTCTGATAATTCGTATGGATTTCAGTACCTAAATTCGTTCGAAGGTAAAAAGGAAGACTGGAACTACCTTGAGTATCAGAATCGGGGTAAATTAATTCCCGTATTGAGATTTTTATCTCCTTTTTATCATTATCGATCTTCAATTTATCCACACTCGTACAAATAAAAGCTTTTTATTTGGTTAAAAGGAGTAGAAGGATTCTAAAAATATAATGATCTAAATTTTTATGCTCAATAGAGTGAAAAGGAGTAATGGAGCTCCCGGAGGGATTTGAACCCTCGACCTGCTGATTACAAGTCAGCTGCTATAGCCACTAAGCCACGGAAGCATGAACTCTACTAGTCTAAATATATATAATTGCGTATGAAAACACAATATCCCCAAACTAATAATCTTTTTGGAAGCGTGTGGTATTAATTGATAATTCAATTTTCTTTTAGTTAATTGTTAGTGTGAGTACAATGAAAAGAATCATCACTCTAGATTTTCTACGAGGATTATCATTAATGTGCATGGTCGGATTTCATGTAATTACTCACTTATTGGATAAAAGCATGCAACAAAATTTAGAAGAGCTACATTGGAGCATTCTATTATTTGGATTTTTATTTTTAATACTTGCATCATTCAGATCATTTTTTCTTATGATAAGTGCAGTCGTTAATACTGCTTCAATGCAATACAATTTAAAATCTGGAGAGAAACCGACTCGAGTGTGGAAAAAGCAATTAATTAGTGGTTCAACAACTTATATTGCAGGATTATTGACAGAAAGCTTGTTTGGTCATAATGCATTTATTCCAATTTCGATTGAAAATCAAAAGATTTCACCTTTATATTTGACACGAATCCTGCATTTTGAAACTTTGATGGCGATTGGATTATGTATGATTATTATTAGCACAATTCACTTCTTTTTATCATTAAAAAATGGGTATATGAAATACAAAAGAAATTTTGCGATTTATGTTGTTTTGGGAATAATTACCTTATGTATAACCCCATATATTAGGAGTCGCTATTCATTACCATTTTTAGGTAACGAGCCTTTT
>JAEOUK010000292.1 GCA_016839385.1 Promethearchaeota archaeon | reverse complement strand
CAGCGGCTTATCTCGATTTCCTCTACTTGAAAGTTCAATTACTGGCATCTTTGTCATTTCTTCAGCTAAACCTTTTCGCAGTAGTCCAAAGAAGTCTTTAAAATATCGAACAACATCTGAATTGATATAATCAATATTTTCCTGTACACCCAAATGTGCAATGTGTTCCGGTAAGATAAATAATAATCCAAGATTGAAGTCAAATTCGGTCTGTGCAAAATTTTGAATATATTTAAATGCTCTAACATCGAATTTTGAAACTAATTCACGCAATTCGTTAAATGCTTTCTTGTGTTTATCTATATTCAAAGAAATAGTATCAAACTCATACCGAATTTCACCTGTTGCGATTTCTTCTTTGTTTGTTTCGATAAATTTGAATAAGAAACATTCGTGGATTTCCGAATAATCTCGACTTGTTATCACAAAACCCATGTTATCAAATAATTTGAGTTGATATAATTCTTTCATGATGAAATAGAATTGGTTTAAATCCCATACAAAAGGAAAGAAGGGGACCCGAATTTTTTGATTCCTCTCTTCATCTAACGGAGATTCCGATATTATATTCATCTGTTTTACTAAATTCCGAAAGAAATGTTCTACAGAACCTTTGACATAGGGGGAACGTTTTTTAAACATTATTTACACTACGGTAGACTTTCTTGAATCAGAGATATGAACATCCAGAAAACTTATTATTTAACATTTACCGCATTTATCAAAGTTTATTGTTAGGAAATCATGCACTATTTAAGAACAGATTGGAAAAATTACGGGAAATTTCTGAAGTCTAGTAGATTTTTCTAATGATTTCTGCTTAAAGTGCTCTAGAATAATCTAGTTTTGAGATTTCTCTACAATCGTAAGAATTAAGAATATATTAAACAAACAATAGGGTGATTAAAATGCAATTAGTAGATTTAATTTCTGGTGCATCCGCATCAGCAATCTTGTTAACCGGTTATATAACTGGACTGGTAACGATTATTAAGGGTGCAAAGCAGAAAGCCTCACTTATGGTTTGGTCTGGCTTATTTCTGGTATTAATGGGACAGTTCTACTTGGGAACTGTCGTTTCATTTATAAAACTTTTACTGACTGGAACGAATCTGACAACTCCATATTTGGCAGCTCGACTTGCATATACTGGAGCACCAATCGCCATTACCATTGCAATGTATGTCGGTTTTTCCATGATTCGACCAGAATGGAGATATAACATGACTGTATTCTATGCTGCAAGTTCAATTTTCTATTGGTTGGGATTGTATGTACCAAGATATTCCGCCTGGACAATGGAAGAAGTAATTGTGCCTTATGGTTTAGGAATGGGAGAAAGTTTGGTAGATATTAGTCTTGGAAGTTGGGTTTTGATTTTAACAGCTCTCTATTTGGTGAGTATGCTGGTGTTTAATACCAGTGGATTACTTGTACTCGCGAAGAGATCTAGTGGAGTTATCAAGAAAAAAGCTGTTATACAGTCAATAGGTTATTTTATCTTCGTAATTATCGGAGCAATAGATTCTCTTGTGCCTTTAGGTCTGTGGATCTTCATTCCTCGCATCATTATGGTGCTTGGATATATTATGCTGGCAATAGGATTTGGTCTTCAAAAATAAATCCCTACTTTTTCTTTTTGTCATAATTACATGCCATTTGATGAGTTAGAATTGAACTATGCAAAGCAAGTTGATAATACGATCTTCTTATGGCTTTCTAACTACTTTCTTATTCGAAAAATTAAAATTATAGCATACATTTTCAATCGAAAGCTCTAAAGTAATGTAATTGAGACAGTTGAAAAAAAATAATGTCAATGCAACAAATATCCAACTTTCGAAAAACCTCTAACTTTCGATTGCTTATTCGAATGATCGGAACAAGCATCGATGGTAATAAACTGGTCGAGTATGGTCTCGCACAGATTAAGGGAGTGGGTATTCGATTTTCACAAGCGATTGTTCGAATTGCTAAAATCGATCCTCAAAGACGAATGGGTGAATTATCTGAAGAAGAGTGTGATAAACTCGAAAATATCATAAAGAATCCTCTAGAGAATGGAATTCCCTCTTGGATGGTGAATCGACAAAAAGACATTCGTACAGGCACAGATAGGCATATTAGTGGCACAGATTTGGATCTTGTTTTGAAAGTAGATATTGATCGCATGAAACGAACTCGTTCATGGAAGGGTATGCGTCATCAACTCGGTTTAAAAGTGCGCGGTCAGCGGACTCGATGTACTGGACGACGTGGATTGACAGTCGGATATTACAGGAAAAAGAAGAAATCAACAAAGTGAGTGATTAGATGGGAGATCCAAGGAAGCTCAGGAAAAAATTCAAAAGACCTATGGTACCTTTTGAAAAAGCACGAATTGACAGTGAATTGAAGTACTTAGGTGAATACGGATTACGAAACAAGAGAGAATTCTGGAAACACAGATTTCAACTAAGTAAATTCCGTAGAATCGCTCGTGATTTAAAAACAATGCCTGAACACCAGCAACAAATCGCATTCGGAGAATTAACAAATCGATTACGTTCATTAGGATTAGTTGGCAATGATGCTACAACTGATGATGTATTAAGTCTTTCTGTAGAAAATATCTTGGATAGACGCCTACAAACAATTGTATTCAAAAAAGGATTAGCTCGCAGCATTTATCAAGCAAGACAATTAGTTGCTCATAAACATATTGCTATTCGAGGTAAAGTAATATCCAGCCCGTCTTATTTAGTTAAAGCGGAAGAGGAAGATAATTTAGGGTTTCACCCTAACAGCCCATTCAAGGCAGGAAAAGAAAAACTCTTTGGTGATAAACCATCTATCGTTAAGCAAGAACAAACTGATGCTCCAAAGAAACGAACTCGAAAGAAAACTACTAAATCCACGAAATCCGCGTTTAATAAGGCTGAAAAAGGATCAAAGGAATAGGTGAAATAAATGAGTACAGATAAATCAAAAAAATGGGCAATTGTGAACATATTTTCTTCTTACAATGACACGATATTGACAGCAACCGACCTTTCTGGAGCTGAAACCATTGCGCGAGTTTCTGGTGGTATGGTAGTAAAATCTGACAGGGATGAAGCTAAACCTTATGCTGCAATGCAATGTGGTTTTCGTGTAGCTCAAATGTTAAAAGATAAGGGAATTGATGGCTTACATATCAAAGTAAGAGCACCTGGTGGTCGTCATGCAAAGACTCCTGGACCTGGAGCACAAGCAGCTATTCGAGCACTAGCCCGATCTGGACTAAGAATAGGTAGAATTGAAGAAGTAACCCCAATTGCACACGATAACACCCGAAGAAAGGGTGGACGACGTGGTCGTCGAGTATAAAAATTCATTTTTTTAATCCAATTTCATTCTTTGTTAATTACTTATTTTGACCAGTTTTTTAAAGATACGAGTATTGAAACACTCGAACATGAGCAACGAAGATATCCACAAATTTTTTCATCCAAGGTCAGTCGCTGTAATTGGAGCCTCTTCAACTAGATTAAAAGGTGGATATAGAATCTTAGAAAATTTATTGAGTAACCATTTTCCTGCAGATAAAATTTATCCAGTGAATCCCAAAGGTGGAAGTGCTCTTGGACTATCCTTTTATACCTCAATACTAGAAATAGAAGATGAAATTGATGTAGCAATTTTGTTTGTTCCTAATAAGGTGATTCCAGGAGTGTTAGAAGAATGTATTCAAAAAAAAATATATGGAGCAATAATTCAAGCCGCGGGATTCGAGGAAATCGGAAAAAGTGGATTGGAATTACGTGAAGAAATAGTTCGTATTACTGATAATTTTAAAAAAATCCGAATTGTAGGTCCAAATTGCACTGGTTTGACCTCTATTGAAACCGATACTACAGGATTTTTCTCTCCATTTATAAAACAATATGGATATAGAAAAGGAAATATTGCCGTAATTTCTCAAAGCGGGATGTTAAATGGAGGATATCTAATATATCTGAGTACAAAGTTTCCCGATGTAGGATTTCGATATATTGCTTCAATAGGTAATAAAATGGATTTGACAGAAAATGACTTTCTAAAATATTATCTTTCAGAACCCACAGTTGAAGTCGTTGTATGTTACCTTGAAAATTTTTCAAATCCAAGACAATTTATTGAATTATGTAACCATGCGAATTCAATTGGTAAAGCTGTGTTCGTTTTAAAAGGAGGAAATTCGAATCTTGGTATGAAAGCTATCAAAAGCCATACAGGATCTCTCGCTGAAAATTCAAATCTTATTCGTGGTCTTCTTAATCAAAGTCATGTTATAACTGCTTCAACTTTTTACGAGTTATTTCAGTTTGCACGCACGCGATCCATGATTTTTAATTCCAATGATCAACTTCCGATCCATGGAAATTTAGCACTTATCACTGTTTCGGGTGGATCGGGGTCTGTTGTAGCGGATTTGATAGAAAAATACCAATTGAACTTTCCATACTTATCCGAATCCACGTTATTAGAATTAGCTGAAATTTTCCCTGACTGGATGACCCCCAACCGGTTTTCTTTATTGGATATATGGCCTGCGATTGAGAAAGCTAAAGGAGATACAAATGGAGTACATAGAAAAGTTCTCGATTTAGTACTAAAAGATCCCAATATTGAAGGTTTGATGTTAACTGTCTTTTATGTTAATGAATTTCCATTTGATTTTAAAATGCTTTATGAATTACATGAAAAATATAAAAAACCTCTTTTTGCATGGATTTTTGGGGATAATGATCAGATTACTCCAATAATTCGAGATTTACGATCAAAAAATATCCCTACTTTCGAGAATTTGGAAGAAATGGTGAGAAACTTCAAAACATTATCCAATCCAAAATCTAACAAGGAAAAAAAACATATATAGTTGGATTATTATTAGGATATAGAACATAATCCCAATAGTGAACGGTTGAAGATAGCATGAATGATGATTTCCGTAATGCAATCAAACGATTAAGAGATATTTACAATTATTTGACCGAAGGTGAACCAAGTCCGGATGAAGAAGAGGAATCTCAAAAAGAAATGATCACATTGTTAGAATCCTTGATTATGCATATTCCTCCTGAGAACATGGATGAAAACTTGGAATTGTTAAAAAGAACTTTAGGATTAGCAAAAGAATGGGATACGCTTGAATATTGGTTCTCCGAATTACCAGAGTTGACGACTAACATCAGACTCATCCTAAATCGCTTTTTGATACGACACGCTGAACCAGAGATCAAAGAATCACACGAACAAACCACAATTCCTCAAGAAAATGATATTCCAGATGAACTTTCAGGTCAATTAGCTGCAGCTTTAGAACGTGCAATGAAAAATCTTCCACCTGATGCAGATGTGACCAAAGTCATCCAATCTGTAACTTCTCAAGTAACAGAAGCTTACAAAGAAGCATCAACTGGTCAACCTCAAAAAATCGGTTTGGGAGGAATTCCCATAACTAATGTTGAAAAGGAGGAAACCTCAACAGGATCATCCCCTCAATCCCAATCTAATACTACTCATAGTCCAGATTCTATGACTTCTACAGCTGCTCGTGTAAAGATTAGAAAAGAAGATATTATGAAAAGTGTTTTGGAACAAGTGAAAAATAAGATCAATGAAGATGAACCACAAAAATTACCAGCACCGAAAATCATTATACCTAAAGTAATCAAACCAAAACAGAAAATCATGCCCTATTCTGAGGAATCTCTTGAACCGACACAAAATGATTTAAAACAACAAGAATTAGATGCAATTCCTTTAATAAAACCCCAAGATAAACCTAAACAACCACCAAAATTAAAGATTAGCGCCTTTAAACGAGAGAAATTTCCGCAAGATAAACCAGATATTGAAGTTAAAACTGAAACCCAGCAGCCAGTCCGCCCAAAAATTGTAGTGAAACCAAAAATAAAGACTAAAGTAGAAGAAATTGGACAAAGTATGATTACTCCAATCCCAAAACCTCCAGCGGAATCTAAATCAGAACCAAAAATAGAACCAGAAACACCAAAACCTCCTGTGTCAAAGAAACCAAAAATCAAATTACACGCAAAACCAGTATCAAAACAAAAAGAGGGTGTAGTTCAAGAGAAATTTGATAATAAATCCGCAATCCAGTTCAATGTAGTAAAGCCATCTGAGCCTACTGTTAAGGATACACAAATAGATTTATTTGAAACTTTCACCAAACAAGAGAAAAAGGAAAAGCGACGTAGATCCAAGAAAAAATCTAATAAATTACCGATGATCGAAAGTGAAAGCACAAATGAACAAGAATCATATGATTCAAATGGAAAATCGAATTCCATGAACGGAATTGAATTTCCACAAGAATCGATCCCATATGAAAAAATGGATAAAACTCAATTGTATCAAGAATTAATCGCATTAGAAGGAAAAAAATATGCGATTGAGAAATCTCGTAGTGATTATCGATCTAAGCATGAAAAAGGATTAATATCTGATGGTAACTATGCCGCTCAATTAGATCGGTTTAAGTTTGATCTAAACTACATCTCGAAAAAAATAAATGAAATACGACAAAGAATACAATCTATTTAATTTTTATTTTCTTGATCATTCTAAATTTAATTTATGCTAACTTCTAATCGATAGTGAAAGGAAGTTTTTTATTATTCTCCATTAAATATTAACCATAGAGGAGTTTTAGATTAATCATTAAACTTAGGCGTCGCAAAATGAGCAAAGACAAATTCATCCCAATTTTAGATTCTGCATTTCAATTTGGAGCCCCATTTATTGACTTCACAGTGGATTATATCTATTGTTTGATACCTACATCCGATGCTTCTAAATGGAAAGAAGTATCTTATGATATTTCAAGTGCAGAAATGGAAGAAAAAGAACTCTCATCGGACATGGCTTATGCTTTGTTGTGTGAAGAAATCGAAAAAGGTCTCTCCATGTATATTGAAGATTTTATGCTTGCAAAATTTAAGGAATTCAAAGAAAGTATCAAAGATAAATCTGATACAGAGAAAATCAACACTATCATAACCGAACTTACCAAGAATTCTTCAGATTATTCACAGAATTTACCGGTCGCTAAAAAAGATACTATTGACTTAGTCAAACAAAAAGTCTAAGATATCATAAAAATATATTGTCTCGGTCAGGATAAGCTTTTTGCCATTTCTTTTTGACTTTTTTCTTTAAATGTAATTCTGAATTTGGGTATTTCTCATCAATCCGATGTTTTAATGTATTTATTTCCTTAGGCGCGACACGCGCAATTCCTAAGGCATTCACCAATTCCGAATCTGATATTGGAACCGACATTCCGAATAAGCTATGAAATGCTTCCTTCTTCTTGTTTTTCAGTTTTTGATTAGTTTCAGATGCAATCTCTTGATCCAAATCTTTTAAATCAAGATTTTTTAATTCCTTCCCATAGGAAATGCTTCTGTACGGATCAATTGGTTTCGATTTCAACCACCAAGTGTTTGGGTTTTGGGAAATTAGTAAATCATGATTACCATGGCTATCCTTACCTCCCTGAATTGACCATCCTTCCTTATCATCATCGTATTTTTTCTTAATTTTTTTAACAATCGAGGAGATTGGTTTGATATCAGAGTCGTCAGTCATGGAGATTCTATTTACTAGAATCAATAAATGATTTTAAACTTGTACCTTATTGGAGATTTTGAGATCGGAATGTGGAATAACCTTTTTGAATGCTAATAACGATTATTCTCTATCAAAAGGTGGTATTAAATGGGATATGCAATAGAAAATGGGACAATTATTACATGTGATAAAAACTTTCGAATCATGAAGAAAGGTACAGTATTAATAGAAAATGGAAAAATTGCTGATATTTTCGAAGAAGAGAAATCGATTTCGGACAATTATGAACGATATAATGCAACTGGTAAAGTAATATTGCCTGGTTTTATCGATTCTCATACTCACCAAGGATTATGGGACGGCACAATAGGTCAAATGGGAAATGATGGAAATGAAATGACTGATCCTGCAACTCCGATGGTTAGAGCTATTGATGCGATAAATGTAGAAACACCAGCATTTAAGGAAGCTGTAATGGGGGGTATAACAACAATTCATACAGGTCCTGGAAGTGGAAATGTGATTGGGGGAGAAACTGTTATTCTGAAAACTTGTGCAAAATCAAAAATTATTGATGATTTCCTCATAAAAGCTCCTGCCGCATTAAAAGCTGCTTTAGGGGAAAATCCTAAAAGAGTTTATGGTTCTGATAAAAAGATGCCCTCAACTCGCATGGGAATAGCTGCAGTATTTCGGAAAGCATTTATAGATGCATTTACCTACAAGGAAAAATGGCAAACCTACAATAGCAAAATGGCTGATCCCAACGTGAAAGATAAGCCACAACCTCCGGAAAGGGATATTGCGAAAGAAAATATTGTTAAAGTATTAAATAAGGAGATTCCTATAAATATACACTGTCATCAAGCCAACGATATCGTCACTGCAATACGATTAATAGAAGAATTTGATATAAAAGCAATGCTGATTCACGCTACAGAAGGGGAATTAATTGCAGAGTATATTGCCTCAAAAAATATTCCAGCATCTATAGGGCCTTCTCTGGTGGGATTTGAAAAACCAGAACTACGTAATATTTCCTTTACAACTCCAGGAGTATTGCATAAAGCAGGAGTAAAAATTTCGATTCAAAGTGATTCGTTTACTCGATTGAAATATTTCCAGATTTTACCGTGCATGGCAGTAAAAGAAGGTTTACCAGTAAAAGAAGCAATCAAAGCTGTTACAATCAATGCTGCAGAAATGATAGGAGTCGCTGATCGCATTGGTTCTATCGAAGTGGGGAAAGATGCAGATATAGTTGTCTGGTCTGACAATCCAATTGAAAATTTCTATGCTGAAAACCTCTGGACTCTAATAAATGGAGAGACAGCATATAAAAAAGAAGAATAAAATCTTTATTTTTTATTTTCTATTTCGTGATTTATCAAAGGTACTGTCCAACGATAATTTATTTAAATCACTTTTTACAGGATAATCTCCATTCAAACAAGCCATACAGATGCTTTCCTTACCAATGGCTTTTTTCAAACCTTCTAGTGTCTGATATCCTATACTATCAGCACCGATTTCTTCGCGGATTTTTTCGATATAATTTTCGGGGTCTCTAATTTGCCATTTTCCTGCAATTAATTCTCCTTTTGTGGGGAAATCAATACCCATATAGCACGGTTCAATTACAGGAGGACAGGAACTTCTGACATGTACCTTTAATGCTCCTGCTTGCTTTAGTAATTTGACAATAAAAGCAGTTGTGGTACCACGCACGATGCTGTCATCGATTAGAATCACTTCCTTGCCCTCTATGGAAGATCTGACAGGATTTAACTTTTGACGAACTTTTTCCGCCCTTTTATCTTGACCAGGCATAATAAAAGTACGCCAAACATATCGATTTTTCATCAAGCCTTCCACATAAGGGATATTAGATACTTGAGAAAAACCAAGGGATGCTGATCTTCCAGAATCAGGCACAGGTACTATAACGACATTATCTGAATTAACAGGATGGCTTTTTGCGAGATTCATTCCAAGTTTATGTCTTGCTGTCTCTACACTAACTCCGTCAAGATAGGAATCTGGGCGTGCAAAATATACAAATTCAAACATACAAATAGCTTTGCGATATTTTTCACTGGCAATTTTATCAATTATTCTGATTTTTTCTCCTTGTTTTGCGTAAGCTATTTCTCCAGGTTCTACATCTCCTAGATATTTTGCTCCTAAACTATCTAAGGCACATGTTTCGGAAGCCATAACATCATGAAGACATCCTGATTCATCTGTAAATTGACCAAAACAAAGAGGTTTAAATCCTGTGGGATCTCGAACTCCATATAATTCTCCGGAATTTGTTAGAATGATTAAAGAATAAGCACCATCCAAATAATTGGCTGTATTTTTTATTGCTTGAATAAAATTTTTAGTTTCTAATAATTCAGAAGCTATAAGCTGGGCAATTACCTCTGTATCTGCATCACTAGTAAATATTCGACCTTTTTTCATTAATTCTTTCTTTAACAGTTCGTAATTTACGATATTACCATTAAAGGCTAAAGCAAAAGAAGTATGATTGGTTTTAAAATGATAAGGTTGTGCATTATCTGCAGTTCCACCTCCAGCGGTACCATATCTCACATGACCTATAGAAACATTTCCCCAATAACTAGATAATACCTTTGGTGACAAAACTTGAGATACTAATCCCAGATCTTTATAGACATAAATTGTATTGGTTCCGTTCACTACTGCAATTCCTGCGGCTTCTTGTCCCCGATGTTGTAGAGACATTAATCCATTATAGGTAAGTTGGGAGACTTGTTTAGAAGAATCATGCGCTAAAACACCAAAAATCCCGCATTTATCTTTTAAATCATGTGTTTCGTTTATTTTATGTCTATCAGATTTTGTAACTTTCCAGCATCTGACACATTTTTGATTTTGGGTGGATTTAATGTTCATAATTGCCCTTTGTTTCGGTTTTTCAATTGTTTGAGGTTTTTTTCTTATATTTGAATAAATAGTAAATCATTTTTATTGTTTCATGTTTAAATTTTGAAATTAAAGACTTTTACATCAATTTAAGTTTAGATTGCTTCGAATTCTTTCTATGATGTTTCGATTTGGATCAGGTTTGAATTCATTGTTTGTGATTATCTCATAACTCTGTATGTATCTTTGAACTAATTCAATACGCACATCTTCTGTAATACTAGGCATATCACCAT